>JAYUDQ010000289.1:0-13471 GCA_043739745.1 Acidimicrobiia bacterium
CAGCGAACGGCCGCGCGCGGCCCCCGCTATGCGCCCGGCTGCGCCAACAGGTCCAGCGCGGCAACCGCGCCGATCACGATCGTGGCCGGCGACTCCACCGGCGTCGCCCCCAACTCGGCCAGCGTCGTGCGGACGACGTGCTGCTCGGCCGTCGTACCCCACCGGACCGCGGCAACCGGCGTCGTGCCCGCGCGTCCCGCACCCATCAGCCGAGCGGCGATCTCGCCACGATGCGCGACGCCCATCAGGATCACGATGGTGCCGCCAACCCGGGCCAGTGCGTCCCAGTCCGTGTCGTCCGCCCCGGTCGGGTCGCGGTGGCCGGTGACGACCGTGAACGCCGCCGCGAGCCCCCGGTGGGTGATGGGGATGCCCGCCGCAGCCGGCACTGCGACCGCGCTCGTGACGCCCGGTACGACGGCGAAATCAACCCCTGCCGCCTGCAGCGCGATCGCCTCCTCGCCGCCGCGTCCGAACACGAATGGATCGCCGCCCTTCAGCCGCACCACGCAGCCGTGCATCCGTCCGAGGTCGACGAGGAGCTCGTTGATGCGGTCCTGCGGCACGGGCTGGCCGCGCCGCTTGCCCACGTCGATCCGCTCCGCTTGCACCGGTGCAAGGTCGAGCAATGAGGCATCGAGCAGCGCGTCGTAGACGACGACATCAGCGCGAGCGAGCAGTGCGGCGGCGCGGACGGTGAGCAGCTCCGGATCACCCGGACCCGCACCGACGAGGTAGACCGTCACTCGGTTGCGGAGTCGGTGCCGTCGGTAGCGGCCTCGGCATCCGCATCGCCACGGCCTGGTTCACGCTTGATGCCGACAAGACCCGAGGCGAGCTTGTCCGCACCGAGGCGGCTGCAGAAGTCGCCGAACCCCTCACCGGGAAGTGCCTCGAGGACATGGCGCTCGAGCATCGCAGTGAGGTGCGCTTCCAGCGACGCCAGTTTGATGCCGACCGCAAGCCGCTCACCGAGACGCGATCCGGCCACCGACCCGCCGACGTAGAGATCGTATGTGGACTTGGTTCTTCCCACGATGCCGAGCTCGGCCGTGTAGGGGCGCGCACATCCATGCGGGCAGCCGGTCATACGAAGGTGAATTGGCAGCTCGGTGGTGCCGGCATTGGCGCGTGCTCGGTTGATGGTGTCGACGACGGACGGCAGCACCCGCTCGGACTCGGTGAGCGCCTGCCCGCATGTGGGTAGCGCGGGACATGCCATCGCCGCCCGCTCGACCACGCCGAGCTCCTCGGCCAACAGCACGCCGTGCTCGCGCAGCAGCACTTCGATGGGCAGTCGGTCGGCCGGGTCGAGGTCGGTGAGGAGGAGGTCCTGACGGGGCGTGAGCCGCACGTTGGCGCCGTGCTGCTGGATGACCGCACGGATGGCGGAACGGCGGCGGGCCGTCGACGTCGTGTCCTTCGAATGCGTCGGGCCGTCGGCGATGCGGCCTGCCGGGACGGGCATCCCGAGTGTCCACCTGCCATCGGGCTGCGCCGACCAGCCCAGGTGGTCGCACGCGTCGTCCCACACGGGGATCTGCGGCGCGTCGGCCAGCGCACGACCGAGAACCTCCTCGACCTTCGTGCGGAACCACGCGAGGCCGTGATCCTCGATCACGTACTTCAGGCGGGCCCGCTTGCGGTTGCTGCGATCGCCGTTGTCACGCTGCACGATCACGATCGCCTCAGCGACTTGCATCAGCTCTGCAGTGGGCACCCAGCACAGCGTGTCGCTGAGACGAGGGAACGTGTCCGGGTCGGCGTAGCTCATGCCCAGGCCGCCGCCGACGAGCACGACGAAGCCCTCGGTGACACCACCCGTGGGAACTGAACCATCCTGGTTGAGCGGGATCAACCCGCAGTCGTGGGTGTAGATGTCGACGCAGTTATCGCCCGGCCAGGCGATGCCGAACTTGAACTTGCGGGGCAGGTACACGTCGCCGTAGAGGGGCTCTTCCGGGTCCGGGCCGGCAGGTTCGGCGGTGACCGCCTGCTGTCCGTCCAGCCATACCTCGTAGTACGCGCGCGTACGAGGCCGGAAGTGCTTGGCCAACGCGTCGGCGGTCGACTTCAGGATGTCCTGGCGCTGATCCACGTGGTGAGCCGGGCACGTCGCCACGTTCCGCACGACATCGCCACAAGCGCCGAGCGTGGTGACAAGGCGTTCGTTCAGGCTGCGCAGCAGCGGCTGCACACCGCCCTTCTGCACGAAGTGCCACTGCACACCGCCCCTGGTCGTAGCCCGCAGCGTGCCGTCGGCCACCTCATCGGCGAGCGCGTCCATGGCCAGCCACTGCGCGCCCGTGAGCGCGCCGCCGGGAACAGAGGCCCGCACCATGCAGGAGTAGTCGAGCTCCTTGCGCTTCGAGGCCAACGCCCGACGCGTGTCGCGATCGTCCTGCTGGTAGATGCCGTGGAACTTGAGGAGGTTCTGGCCATCGCCCGAGAAACCGCTTGTGCCGTCGATCAGCTCGGCCTTCAGTGCGCCACGAAGGTGATGGCTCTCACGCTTGACACCCTCGTTCGCCGAAGGTGCTTTGCCGGCAGCAGTCATGCCAGCGATCCTATCCGAAGAATCCACGAAACCCGACTGAACTAGTCGGGAATTGAGCGGGGGATCGAATCGGGCAGCACGAATACCTCGACGGCGGGCAGCAGCAACCCCTCGGCGACGGCATCGTCGATCAACTCGTGGGCAAAGGCGGCCAGGATGGCCGAACCGTCGGGCATCGTCGTGGCGATGAGGTGGTGGGTGCGATCTGCGGTGATCGCGTGCTTGCTCCACGAGCCGCCACCCGCCAGCCGGTTCAGCAGCATCGGCTGCAGCCGGTCGACCGCCTTGGCGAATCGGGCCTCCGGCGACGACTTGGACTCGAACTCGTCCCACATGGCCCGCAGGCGTATGGCCTGGTCGGATGGCAACATCCCGAAGATCCGCTCGGCCGCGAGCTGCTCGCGGGCCTCCTGGTCGGCCCGCCCGGCCTCGTCCATGGCCGCGTACACGAACGTGTCGCCGGCGTCGATCTCGACGAGGTCGTGCACGAGCAGCATCTCGACGACGCGGCCGACATCGACCGGTTCGTTCGCGTGCTCGGCCAACACGATGGCCGCCAGCGCGAGATGCCACGAATGCTCGGCCGTGTTCTCCTGCCGTGAATCGTCGCCGATCGGGGTCTGGCGCAGGATCGTCTTCAGGCGGTCGACCTCCAGCACGAACGCGATCTGATCAGCCAGCCGGGCCGTGTCCAGAGCCACCCTCAGCCCTTCGGCGGAAGCATCCGCAGCCCGAGCTCGGTGAGGTGCTTCTCGACGATCGGCGTCGGCGAACCGGTCATCGGGTCGAGGCCCGACTGCGTCTTCGGGAAGGCGATCACCTCGCGGATGTTCTCCTCGCCGGCCAGCAGCGCCGTGAGCCGGTCGATGCCGAAGGCGAAGCCGCCGTGGGGCGGGGCCCCGTACTTGAACGGGTTGAGGAAGAACCCGAAGCGCTTCTGGGCCTCTTCGGCGGAGATGCCGAGCAGCGAGAAGATGCGCTGCTGCAACTCTGGCTTGTGGATCCGGATCGATCCCGAGCCGAGCTCCCAGCCGTTGAGCGTGAGGTCGTAAGCCTGCGAGCGCACGGCAAACGGATCAGTTTCGAGCTTGTCCATGTCCTCCACGTGCGGGTGGGTGAAGGGATGGTGGGCGGGGCTCGGGGTGCCCGCCTCCGAGGTGCCGTGGAACATCGGGAAGTCGACGATCCAGAGGAAGCTGAAGCCGCCTTCGTTCACCGGCGGGCGGGCCAGTTCCAGGCGCAGCCCGCCGAGCACGGTCCGGACCGGGTCGCGGTCGCCCGACTGGAAGAACAGGATGTCGCCCGACTCGGCGCTCATCGCGGCGAGCACCGCGGCCAGCTCGTCGGCCGACATGAACTTGGCCACCGGCCCCTCTACCTCGAGGCCGGAGTCGCCGTCCTTCACCTTGAACCAGGCCAGCCCCTTGGCCCCCCACTGCTTCACGAGGTCGGTGAGGTTGTCGATGCGACCGCGCGTCAGCGACGCACCACCCGGCAGGCGCAGACCCTTCACGCAGGCCGACTGGAACACCTTCGCCTCGGTCGCGGCGAAGATCGGCGTGAGCTCGACGAGCTTCATGTCGAAGCGCACGTCGGGCTTGTCGGAGCCGTACTCCTCCATCGCCTGCGTCCACGTCATCTGCGGGATCACCTCGACGGGGCGCGATCCGGTAACCGCTTCTGTCGCCGCGAGGACCGCCTCGGAGATGCACTCCAACACGTCGTCCTGAGTCACGAAGCTCATCTCCGCGTCGAGCTGGGTGAACTCGAACTGACGATCTGCGCGCAGATCTTCATCGCGCATACAACGTGCGACCTGGTAGTAGCGATCGGTGCCGGCGACCATCAGCAGCTGCTTGAACAGCTGCGGACTCTGCGGCAGTGCGTAGAAGCTGCCGGGCGACAGGCGCGACGGCACGACGAACTCGCGGGCACCTTCGGGGGTCGATGGCATCAGCATCGGCGTCTCGACCTCGGTGAAGCCCTGTGCGTCCATGGACGTGCGGATGGCCGCGTTCACCTTCGAGCGCAGGCGCAGGTTGCGCTGCATGCGCTCACGGCGCAGGTCGAGGTAGCGGTGCTTGAGGCGCAGGTTCTCGTCGACGGTCGTGCCGTCTCGGTCGATGAGCGGGAACATCGGCGGCTCGGCCGCGTTCAGCACCTCGACCGTGCAGTCGCCCACCTCGATCTCCCCAGTGGCGAGATCGGCGTTGGCCGTCCCTTCGAGGCGGGCGCGGACGGTGCCGCTGATGCGCACCACGTACTCGTTGCGCAGATCCGCGGCACCATCGACCACGCACTGCAGAAGGCCAGAACGGTCGCGAAGATCGATGAACGCGAGGTGCTCGCCGTGCTCGCGACGTCTGGCCACCCAGCCACACATGACGACCTCACGGCCGATGTCGGCTGCGCGCAGATCACCGCAGTAGTCCGTGCGCATACCTCTGGCGCGGTCGGGGCGGGGGGTGATGGAGGTGCTCACGGTGTTCGGGTCCTTAGGAGGTGACGGGAGAAGGCGGAGATCGTCAGGCGAGGCGTTTGTTGACGGCGGCGAGGATGTCAGCACGGGCGATCGGCTCCTGGGTGCCGGTGCGCAGGTCGCGTAGTGTCGCCGTGCTGTTGGCCAACTCGTCGCTGCCGATGATGACCGCCAGGGGTGCACCACTGCGGTCGGCGCCCTTGAACTGCGCCTTCATGGAACGATTGTCGAACGAACGATCGGCGCGCACGCCGGCTCGGCGCAGTTCGTGCGTAAGGGCAAGCGCCTCGAGGCCCCCGGTGAGGTCGATCACGTAGACATCGACCGCAACGGCGGGCGCGCCGAACACGCCTTCGGCATCGCACGCCGCGAGGATGCGATCGATGCCGAGGCCGAAGCCGATGCCCGGCGTGGCCGGGCCACCGAGTTGTTCGACGAGGTTGTCGTAGTGCCCGCCGCCGCCGATTGCGTTCTGCGCGCTCTCCAGCGCGTCCGAGGCGAACTCGAAACACGTATGCGTGTAGTAGTCGAGGCCGCGCACGAGGCGCGGTTCGACCACGAAGTCGACGCCCAACGACAGCAGCCCGGCCTGGACACGCTCGAAGTGGGCAGCCGTGGGACCGTCGAGGAAGTCGATCATGCGGGGCGCAGCAGCCACGATGACCTGGTCGGGCTCCCGCTTCGAGTCGAGCACCCGGAGCGGGTTGAGCTCGAGGGTGGCGCGTGACTGGGCCGTGAGATCGGCCGCGTTGGCCGTGAAATACGCGCGCAGAGCATCGAGGTAGGCGGGCCGAGAGGCGGCGTCACCCAGGGAATTGATCTTCAGCGTCGTCTGCCGCAGACCCAGGCTGGCGAAGAAGTCGGCAGCCAATGCGATGATCTCGACGTCGACATCGGGGTCGCCGGAACCGACACACTCGGCATCGAGCTGCATGAACTGCCGGTAGCGGTTGCCCTGGGGCTTCTCGTAACGGAACACCGGCCCCCACGACCAGATCTTCCAGGGCAGGCTGGCGGGCCGCTTCTCGACGAACACCCGCATGAGTGCAGCCGTGAACTCCGGACGCAGCGCGATGCGCCGGCCGCCCTTGTCCTCGAAGTCGTACATCTCCTTGGTGACCACGTCGGTCGACTCGCCCATGCGCAGGAAGACACCCAGATCCTCGAACATCGGCGGGATGACTTCGCCGTACCCGGCCCGTGCCGCCTGCTCGGCGTAGACGGCAACGAGCGCGCGCCACCGGTCGGTGACGGGCGGCAGCAGATCGCGCGTGCCGGGGAGGGCCTGGAACATGAGCGACCATGTTACCGGGTGCTCTTGTTTGGCCCGGCGCTTTCGCGGAGCATCGGTGCCCGTCTCCTCCGTCCGGCCATTCTCCCCGGCGGGGTTGCCCCGCGCCCGCTACGGTCGTCCGGTGTGACCGACGTCGGGCTGGACGATCCCGGACTACACGACACCGAGCCGCACGACAACGGGCTCGACGAGGCGGTGGCCGTCGCCCGACGGGTGCGAGGCTGGGAAGGGCGACAGATCGGGATCGAGCCGCTACCGGGCGGGATCACGAACCGCAACTATGTCGTCCGGGTCGACGGTGTGCCCGGGCGCAGCGTGCTGCGTCTCGCCGGGAAGGACACCCACCTGCTCGGCATCGACCGCCGCACCGAGCTGGCTGCCGCGACGCATGCGGCGGCGATCGGTTGGGCACCAGGGATCGTCGACTTCGTCGAACCGGAGGGGTATCTCGTCACCCGCTTCCTCGACGCCGCGCCTATCCCGGACCTGATGGCCGAAGACGTTGTCGGACAGGTGGGCGAACTCCTCAGGGCCGTCCACGCCGGGCCGCCGCTGGCAACGACGTTCGACTGCTTCCAGATCCCGCGAACATATGCGCGCACCGCTTCGGTACGGGGCGTCATCGTCCCGTCAGTACTCGACCGTGCGCTAGCAATAGCGGACCGCATCGAAGTGGTCTTCGCAGCCAGGCCCGAACCGACCGTACCGGCGCACAACGACCTGTTGAATGCGAACTTCCTCCGCTCCGAAGACGGGCACATCTGGCTCATCGACTGGGAATACGCCGGAATGAACTCCCGATGGTTCGATCTCGGGAACCTGGCAACCAACAACGGGCTCGACGGCGACGGACGCGCTGCGCTGCTTCGCGCCTATGCCGGGGCGGTCACGAGCGGCAGCAGCGCACGCATCGAGCTCATGCAGGTGATGAGCGACCTCCGCGAGGCCATGTGGGGCGTCGTGCAGCAGGGCCTCAGCACGATCCCCTTCGACTATGTCGACTACGCGCAGCGCCATTTCGACCGCCTGCTCGGCAACGCCACCCATCCGGCATTCGAGCGTGCCCTCGTCGCGGCGACCAAGAACTGACATGACAACTGACAGAACAACTGACAAGACAGCAGCCGCACCGCGGCCGACACTGCCCGCACAGCCGACGCTGGCCAACCTCACCAGCGAGCAGCGAGCCGCACTGCAGCGGCGCACGCTCCGGGTCCTGATGACGAGCCAGATGGCGGGCAGTGCAGGCGTGAGCGTGGCCGTCACCGTCGGCGGACCCATCGTGAAGACGATCCTCGGCGGCGATACGTTCGCCGGTGCCGCGTCGGCGAGTGTCACGCTCGGTGGTGCCACGGCGGGGTTGCTGCTGTCGGCACTCATGCGGCGCAGGGGTCGTCGGCCGGGCCTGCTGCGCGGCTACATCGTCGCCATGGCCGGGGGCGTCGTCACCATCGTGGGTGCCGAGCAGCGGTGGCTTCCGCTCTTCCTGTTCGGACTCGTGTTCTTCGGCGTCGGTCAGGGCACCAACCTGCTGGCCCGCTACGCCGCGGCCGATCTCGCGCTTCCCGATCAGCGCAGCCGCGCCATCTCGCTCTTGCTCTTCGGCTCGACGTTCGGCGCGGTCGCCGCGCAGGTGCTCGTGGGCTGGTGCGAGGACATGGCGGAGCGGGTCGGGCTGTGGCGCTACAGCGGGCCGTTCGTCTTCGCTGTCGTGCTCCTGGTTCTCGCCGCACTGAACACCGGCATCCGACTGCGACCGGACCCGCTCGTCGTGGCCGGTGGGGTGACGCCCGACGATCCCGGTCCCCGCATCCCGCCCATCTCCCCTGCACTGCAAATCATACGTGCACATAGCATGGCGAAGCTGGCACTCGCCTCGATGATGATCTCGCAGGCCGCGATGGTCGCAGTGATGACGATGACGCCGATCCACATGAAGGACCACGGCCACTCCGGCCAGCTGACCGGCTACGTGATCGCGCTGCACATCTGCGGCATGTACATGTTCGCGCCGTTCGTGGGCCGGCTGGCCGACTCGTGGGGCCGCGTACAGGTGATCCTTTCGGGCGCGTGTGTCCTGCTCGCCGGCACGCTCGTGAGCGCGATCGCAGGGCCCAAGCCGTCCGTGCTGTTCCTCGGACTGTTTCTGATCGGGCTCGGGTGGAGCGGCGGCATGATCGGTGGAACATCGCTCTTGGTGGAGTCGATCCCACCATCGGATCGTGTCACGGTGCAGGGTGCGGCGGACCTGTTGATGTCGCTGTGTGGCGGGTTGGCCGGCTTCGCGTCCGGATTCGTGAAGCGGGCGCTCGGCTATCACATGCTCTCGAACCTCGGTTCGGTCGCCGCGCTCACGCTCCTGATCGTGGCCTTGCGGGCGTTCCGGTCGACGGCCGCCCCCGCCCCTGCCTGAGTGGGACGCCGTGCGGGTCCCCGCCGAGACCTGCTGCGCAACTAGAAGCGGCGCTCGTTGACCTTCTTCTTCGGCGGCGCCTTGAAGGGGGCCTCGAGCATCGCCTCGAACGTGGCGTCGTCGGGCTGGTGCGATTCGTTGAGGCGCTGGAGGAACGTCTTGAGGGCGGTGCGCGCGGGAGCGACGTGATCACCCTTGACCGCGACGGAACGGGCGAGCGCGTCCTTGGCCTTCGTGACCCGGTCCTTGCGCGCCGTCTTCTCCTCCTCGGAGAATTCCCGCTTCGGCTTGTCGGCCGCCCCCTTGCTGGTCGACGAGGCTCCCCCGTCGACGGTCGTCAGTTTGGCGCGAATGGCCACAGCAGCGTTCCCCTTCAGTGTTCGGTGCGCTCGGAGAATCCGAGTCCGGACAGGATAGAGGCCAGCGACCCACCGCTTGAACTCATCGCTCCGCGTGGTTGCCGAGGGTACCCATCACTGGCGCCTGCGCAGATTGCGGCGGCTCTCCGCAGCTTCCTCCATAGCCAGGAACGGTGCGGTCCCACTGCGCCGGTAGAACAACCCGGCGCCCAGGTCGCGAAGGTCCATGACGAGGCGCTCGCGGTACCACTCGGCCGGCCGCCAGTGCGCGTCGAGGTCGGTCCGTTCGAGGTCAAGCACACCGTTCAGGTCGTCGGATGTGGGGATCTCGAGGAACAGCAGTGCCCGGCTCGACGCCACGAGGTTGTCGACCGCCGCAGTGAAGTCGTCGTCGCTGAGGTAGTGCAGCACCCCTTGGCAGACGACGAGGTCCACCGGCCGCGCCGCGTGCCACGTCACGATGTCTCGCTGTTCGTGCCCGTACTTGCGGGAAGCGGCCGCACTCACGTCGACGGATCGGTAACGGACGTCGGGGCGTTGCGTGCCGAGCCAGCGCCCCCAATAGCCCGGCCCGGCACCGACATCGAGCACCGAGCGAACGGGGATGCCCCACCATGCGGCCATCCCGAGTACGCCCTGAGCGAGGTTGCCGATCCTCGACGGCGACTGCACCGGGGAGCGGCCGTAGAACTCGCGGTAGTAGGACGTGCCGAAGCGCTCGGTCGGTGCGGTCGCTGCCGCGCTTGCAGGGTTCCGGACGCTCGGCGACTTGGCGGGTGGCACACCACGAGGTTGCCACGCCGGTCGGTTGGGAGTCCGCCGCCCGCCGAGACTAAACCGGCTTCGCGCCGATCCGTTCCCGCGCCGTTTCGTTCCTCCCACCGACCGCCACGAGCGAACCGGCTGCGGCCAGGCCGATCGGCGGCATGTTGGCGTAGATGCTCTCGTACTGGCCGGCCGCGACTTTGAACGTTTCATGGAAGATGCCGACATCGCCGCTGGTGCCGACGCGCCGGTTGAACGTCCGCCACGCTTCGAGGTGCGGATCATCCTTGTCCCGGGCGAACTGTTCGAGCTGATCGAAGCTGCGCCAGTACTGGATGAGGGTGATGGTGCGGCCCGAGAACATCGTCCGTGCGCCGAGCATCCCCTTCTCCGGATGGCGTGCCAACTCGGCCAGCATCTTCGGCATGGCCACGAAGACCGGCAACCACTTGTGCGGCTTCCAGAGCTTGTTGAACCGCATGCCGATGATGAACACGACGAAGTCGCCGTCGAGCGATGCCGTGAAGCGACCTGACTGCACCTTGCGCACTGATTTCTCCTAATGGATAGTAAAAATATCTATTACGGAGACTCGCACTATCCATCTACAATGTCAAGCATGAAGATCGCCGAGCTGAGCCAGCGGACAGGTGCCCCAGTCGCAACGGTGAAGTACTACCTCCGCGAAGGTCTGCTCCCCGCAGGCGCCCCGACCGCCGTCAACCAGGCCGACTACGACGACGCACATGTGCGGCGCGTGAAGCTCGTTCGGGCGCTGGTCGAGCTGGGGCGCCTGACCATCGCCGAGGTCCGCCAAGTCCTCGATGCGGTCGATGACGATTTGCTCTCGTTGCACGATGCCTTCGGGACCGCACAGGACGCTATGGTGCCCGGCCGCTCGCGCCAAGGAGAGCTCTACGACTCGGCCTTCGTCGAGGTCGACCGCTTCGTGCGCCGTCACCACCTCGCGGTCCGCGACGACGCCGCGGTCCGGGCCATGCTCGCCGATGCGCTCGTCTTCCTCACCGAGTTCGGGTGGGGTCCCCGTGACGGCGTGGCCGACAGCGCAATGTTCGACAAGATGGTGCCAAGGATCATGTCGGACGCCAAGGCGGAGATCGCCTTCATCCCTGCCGCCGCCTCCCGCAGCGACCAGGTGGAGTTCAGCGTGGTCGGCACCGTCGCCTTCGAGGTGGCTGGCGACGCGATCCGCCGCATGGCGCTCGAACACGCCAGCCATCAGCGCTTCGGCCGAGTCGTCGCGTCAAAGAAGCGGAAACGCTGAGTGCGACGGGTGGCCTACACTTTGCCCTGCAATACCTACGGGGGTGCCAGGTTTCGACTTTGGTGGTCAACGTGGGGGAAGCGAGCCGTGGTCTCCGAATCCACGTTAAAGAGTCGGTACCAACAACAAACGCCAACGACAACGTTGCGCTCGCAGCCTAAATAGCTGCGACGTCGGTCCGGCCTCCGCCTTGCGGGCCGGGTACCGGCGCCATCCAGTGAGGCTTACGTTTCGGTCCCGCCCGAGGGCCGCCGCGGACACCTATTGGGCTGGGGTGCCACACCGTTGCCGGTGAAGATGTGGCGCCTGAGATCCTCCACCGGCTGCGCTCGGAGAAGTCCCACTGCGAAGCCGAAGGACGGGGGTTCGACTCCCCCCACCTCCACCGTTTGCCCTGGTCAGGGCATGTTTTTTCGTGCATTGACACGGGTTTGACACGCCACCGCAAGGTCACAACTTGGGCGATGCGATCGATTGTCGCTGTGACCTGCGGTAATACCGGCTGAAGCGGCACTCGAGCGTGACACACGCTTGACGCATCACCGCAATGCCGGGAGTCGTCGGTGCGGCTTCTACGCTCTAGCTTCGGTCGAGTACGGGAGCTGATTCCCCCCACCCAGCCAAATTCGCCGAAATTGGCCGAAATGTGCGGCCAATTTCGTTAAGATCCGTGCGTGGAGTTGCACGAGCAGATCGGCATGCTGCGCTCGCAGGGTTCCGACACGACGGCGATCGAGGCGAAGGCAGCGTTGGGCGGGCTGCCGAAGAGCCTCACGCCGACGCTGTCCGCCTTCGCGAACATGCCCGGCGGCGGGCTCGTGATCCTCGGGCTCGACGAGGCCTCCGGGTTTCGAGCAACAGGCGTGGCCGACGCGGCGGCACTCGCTGCAGCGCTCGCCTCGCGGGCGCGTCAGGCGTTCGATCCCCCGATCCAGCTCACCGTGGACACCGAGGAGTTCGAAGGCGTGCACCTTGTCGTCGCACGGATCTACGAGACCCCCGTCAGCGCAAAGCCGTGCACGGTGAAGAAGACGGGCCAGGCGTTCCTTCGATTCGCCGACGGCGACTATCCCCTGTCGCGCCTTGAGATCGACGGTTTCGCAGCCAACCGAACCAGACCACGATTCGATGAAGCCGTGATGCCCGGCACCACCCGCAACGACCTCGATCGCGCACGAGTCGAAGACTTCCTTGTTACCGCTCGCGCCATGGACCGACGCCTCCGTCCACTCGACGACGAGACCCTGCTACGGAAGACCGGCGTCGTCCACGAGGACGCTCTCACCGTGGCTGGTCTGCTGGCGCTTGGCGAGTACCCGCAGCAGCACCTTCCGCATTGCACGATCCGTGCCGCGCTGCAGCTCGACGACACCACTGCGGTGCGAGCACTCGATTCGGCTACGTTCACCGGGCCGATCCCGGCGATGCTCGACGAGGCCGTGGAGTGGGTCGCCCGCAACAGTCGCAACCGGATCGTGCAGCACGCGAATGGCCACGTGGTGACGCTGGTCGATCCACCAGCGGTTGCCGTGCGAGAGCTCGTTGCCAATGCACTCGTTCACCGTGACCTTGCCGACTGGGCATCGTCGCGCTCCGTCGAGCTGCGCCTCACCAACACTGCGATGAGGATCACCAACCCGGGCGGCCTCTACGGCATTACCGCCGATCGGCTCGGCGTTCACCCCCTCACGTCAGCACGCAACCGTCGACTCCTCGAGCTCTGCAAGTTCGTGCGGACCGATGACGCCAACGTCGTCGAAGCGCTCGCAAGTGGAATCCCAGCCGCGATTGCAGCGCTCGCTGCTGCCGACATGCCCCCTCCGCACTTCTTCGACCAGGCACTCGCCTTCACCGTCACCGTCGACAGGTCCGCTCAAACGAGCGGCAAATCCGGGGCGCCAGCGACAACGTCGACGGAGCAACAACTGCTCGACGCCCTCACCGGACGCCGGACCGTGAAGGCGCTGGCAGAGACACTCCAACTCAGCGAGAACGCAGTCCGCAAGCGACTCGCCTCGCTGCGGACCAAAGGCCTCGTCGCCATGCACGGTGGAAAGGGCCAAACATCGACGTACAGCAGAGCATCGGAGGAGCGATGATGCCGATCGCCATCATCGAGATCGACAACCCCGAGCACCTCTTGGTCTGGCCGATCGAGATCGCTGCAGGGGAGATCGACCGGTGGCTCCGTTTTGGTTCGGCGAAGGGATATCGCGGCCAGGAGTGGGCAAGCGCAGTCACCACGGTGCTGACAGCAGCGTTCAGTGGCCCTGCGCTCGTTCAGGAGTTCGAAGCCCAGGAGAGGTCGATCACGTATCA
>JAYUDQ010000290.1:0-5582 GCA_043739745.1 Acidimicrobiia bacterium
CTCCCGCGCTGACCGCAGCGATCCAATGGCAGGCAGCTCAGGATCCCGCACTATGACGGTCGCCGCGTGCAGCTGACTGCGGTACGGCCGTTTCCGACGTATCGGCTCCCGCGACTCGACCAGTCGCTTGCGGTCTCGATACTCCTCGTCGTCGCCTTCACCCTCGTGTACTTCGGCGGGGACCTGCGCCCCGTCGTCGCCCTGCTGCCGCTTCCGGCAGCAATCGGCGTCGCCGCCATTCGCAAGGCGCCTCCAGTCGCTGCCGCCGCATTGCCGCTGATCTCCATCGGCGCCGACGGACTGTTGGTGCACCTCAACCACCAGACGCCGATCCGATTGTCGACGGTCGTTCTGGCCGTGCTGCTCTGGACGCACCTGTCGAGCCGGTCCCGCTTCCACCTGCCGGCGCTTCCGCTCGCGGCCTGGCTCGGGCTGCTGTTGCTGACCAACTACTGGCTCGTGGCTCTGCCGACCGGCTCGGCGATCAACACCAGGCTGCTCGCACTGCTCCTCGAGGGACTCGTGGTGAGTATGGCGGTAGCCAGCATCCGCCCCAATCCCCATCTCGTGCTGGCGGCAGTTGCGCTCAGCGGGCTTTTCGTCGCGTACTTCGCCTACTTTCCCGACTACGAGGTCGGCGGGCGGCCATTCGCTCTCGGCCTCGATCCCAACTACATCGGCACGATTCTGGCCGTTGGCATCACTGCGACCGCAACGCTGGCCCGGGCCAGGAGCTCATTGCTCTTGCTGGTTCTTGCCGTACCGATGGTCGGCGGCCTTTTACAGGTGCAGGGTCGCTCGTCTGTGCTCGCCGCTTCGGTTGGCCTGCTCGGAGCGCTCAGCCTGTCGACCGATCGGCTGCGGGGACTCTTGATTCTGTTGACTGTGGCCTGTTTCGTCGCGGCCGGCTACCTCTTCGGTGTGCGCCCCGGGTTCGGCGCGTTCACCAACCGGCGCATCGACACCGTGGAGAGCACGCGCATTCGCGAAGAGATCACCCTGGTGAACGTGAACGCGGTGAAATCGGCCCCGGCCACTGGCGTCGGGCTCGGCGTGGTGGAAGAACTGACGAGGGAGGATCCCATCATCGGCGCCACGGTCAGTCACAACGAGTATCTGCGGATCGCCGCCGAGACCGGAATTCCGTCGCTTGCCGGACTGCTGATGATCCTCGGCGTCCCGGTCGTCGTCGGACTGACGTCAACTCGGCGACGAAGTAGCGCGGCGCTGCTCTGGCCGCCGCTTGCTGCCTGCCTCGTGGCCATGGGTTTCTTGAACGTGCTGGACAATGCGCAGCTGGCGACCTTGATCATGACGCTCGCAGGCGCAGCTTGGGCGTCAGTCGATCTTCGCCACCGGGGCAAGGCAACGGAGCAGCCAGCTTGAGGATTCTCGTCGTCACGCAGTATTTCTGGCCGGAGACGTTCCGCATCAACGAACTGTGCCAGATGTTCGTCGAGCGCGGTCATGCGGTCACGATCCTCACGGGCGTGCCGAACTATCCCTCCGGCGAAGTGTTCCCAGAATACCGCCGGTCGCGCAACGCCTTCGCCCAATTCGGGGGTGCGAACGTCGTGCGGGTCCCGATGTTCAGGCGTGGTACCCGCCGGATGCAGCTCGCACTCAACTACGCCAGCTTTGCGATTTCCGCCGCGTCACTTGGGTCTTGGCGGCTCCGCGGTCAGCGTTTCGACGTCATCTTCGTCTACGAGCCGTCGCCGATCACTGTCGGCATTCCCGCGATGGTGTTGCGACGTCTGAAGGGAATCCCGAGCTGCCTGTGGATCCTCGACCTCTGGCCAGAGACGCCCCACGCGCTCGGGATGCTCCCGCACCCGATGCTCTATAGGGCTACGCAGTGGGGAGTCCGGTGCATCTACCGCAGGACAGATCTTCTCCTCGTCCAGTCGCCGGGCTTCGTCGAACCGGTCGGGGCCCTCGCACCCTCCGGGACTCCGATCGAATACTTTCCGAGCTGGGCCGACGCGGTGTTCGAGTCGACGACGGAACCGGAGCCGGCCGCTGAGGTCCCCGCCGTTCCTGGATCGTTCAACGTGCTCTTCGCCGGCAACGTCGGCGAAGCCCAGGATTTCGGGATGATCCTGGATGCGGCGGAAGCCCTGGCGACGCGGACAGACATCCGTTTCCTCGTCGTCGGCGACGGTCGCCAGCTGGCCTGGGTGCGATCCGAGGTCGAGCGCCGGCACCTTTCCGGCACCGTCCTCATGCTGGGGCGTCATCCCGTCGAACGTATGCCGGCGTTCTTCGCACATGCCGATGCCCTGCTGGTTTCCCTGCGGCCGGACCCGGTCTTCTCCAAGACGATCCCGGCGAAGGTCCAGGCTTACATGGCGAGCGGCAAGCCGATTGTCGCTGCCCTCGACGGGGAAGGGGCTGATGCCGTTCGTCGCTGGAAATGCGGTTTGGTGGTAGCGCCGGGTGATTCCGCCGGTCTTGTTGCCGCCGTCGTCAAGCTCGCGGACGGTCCGGTGTCCGAGCGGGTTGCGATGGGTGAGAACGGCCGCGCCGGTGCCGATTCGGAGTTCAACCGCCACGTCCTCGTTGATCGGCTCCTCTGTTGGTTGGAGGAGCTGACGCAAGGCAGCGCTGAACGGCGACTCGCCAGGAAGGTTGCCGCGTGATCGTGGTCACGGGCGCAACAGGTTTCGTGGGTGGGGCACTGACGACCGCCCTTCGGACCGAAGGCCGACGCGTCGTCACCGTCCGTCGAAGCGGCTACGCGCCGGGGGACGACGAGCGCGTCGTGTCCGGGATCGACGAGTCGACTGATTGGACCGCGCAGCTCGACGGCGTGCGCACGGTCGTGCACTGCGCCGCGAGAGTGCACCAGATGCGCGAAGGACCCGCCGAGTTCGAGGAGTACCGACGCGTCAATGTGCTCGGGACGCTCAGACTCGCCGAAGCCTCGGCCTCCGCAGGTGCTGAACGTTTCGTGTTCCTGTCCTCGATCAAAGTCACGGGTGATGTCACCGCGCCCGGCCAGCGGTTCGGTCCTGAAACGCCGTGTCGCCCGTTGGATGCGTACGGCCGGTCGAAAGCCGAGGCCGAAGACGCGCTTCGGGCGTTCGCCGACCGCAGCGGGATGCAGGTCGTGATCGTCCGCCCCACCCTCGTGTACGGGCCGGGAGCGAAAGGCAACATCGATCGACTCCTGTGGCTTCTGCGGCACCGGATTCCAATGCCTCTTGGGGCGATTGGCAACCGGCGCAGCGTCACCGGCCTTACGAACCTCGTCGATTTCCTCCGGGTCTGCGTCGATCATCAAGCCGCGGCTGGACGAACCTTCGTGGTCAGTGACGATGGCGTGCTCTCCACGACTCAGGTGCTGCGCACGTTGGGCGAGGCACTCGGTCGGCGGGCGATCCTGCTGCCGGTTCCGGTGCCTGCGCTGCGCGTGGCCGGCCGGCTCTCTCGGGCCGGGGGGTACGTACAACGACTGACCAGTGATCTCGAGGTTGATGCGTCGGCGTGCCGCGACGCGGTTGGCTGGCACCCGATCCGGACCGCAACGCAATCGGTTGCATCTGTGCTCGACCGTCCGTGAGGGGACGACGATGACGGCGTCCCTGAGTCTCCGGGTGGTGCTCGTCGGCCTCTTCGTTGGCGCGTTGCTCACCCCCGTCGTCATTCGGTGGCTGCGTGGGCGTGGCACGCTCGATGTTCCGAACGAACGGTCCCTTCACGCATCTCCGGTGCCGCGAGGCGCCGGAATTGCACTGATTGCCGCCACGTTGATTGCGGACCTCAGCGCCGGTGAGCCATCGCGAGCAGCGTGGGTCGTGCTCCTTGCGGCAACGGCACTCGGAATCATCGGGATCGTCGAGGACTTGCGAGGGCTCAGCCCATCGACCCGGCTCGCGCTGCACAGTGCCTTCGCGGTGGGGGCCGCGCTGGCCTTGGACCATCGCGGAGTGTCGACACCGCGGCTGATGTTTCAGATCGTCGCCGTAGCCGGCGCAGTGATCTACCTCTGCAATGCCGTGAACTTCATGGACGGCATCAACGGCATCAGCGCTGCGCAAGCGATTGCAGGTGGTGGCTGCCTCGCGTTGTACGGTCACCTCGAGCACCTCGCTGAGCTTCAGCGGGGCGGGCTGGCGCTGGTCGGCGCCGCGCTGGCCTTCCTCCCCTTCAACGTTCCGAGAGCGAAGGTCTTCCTCGGTGACGGCGGCAGCTACTTCGTCGGTGCATGGCTGTCGCTGCTGATCGGCGTCGGCTACGTCGCCGGTCTCAACCCCCTCGTTCTTCTCGCCCCCATGGTGCTGTATCTCGCCGACACGTCCACGACGATGCTGCGCCGTTTGCTGCGGCATGAGCCGCTGATGCAGCCCCACCGTGACCACGCATATCAGCGCTTGGTGGCCGCCGGCTGGTCGCATTCGAAGGTATCCGCGGCAGTGTTCGCTCTCATGGCGTTGCACGGTGCGCTCGCTCTCTGGGTTCGCTCCGCGTCGCTGGGGTTGCAGGGTGTCAGTGCCTCGCTGATCTTCGCGTCCACAGTGGGTTACCTCTACTTGCCCCTGTTCCTTGTTCGCGGCTCTGCGCGAACCTGATTCAGGTGCACTGCGCCTTTGCGATCATGTGGTTGTTGCCACGGATCCAGCAGACTCGACATCGACGAGAACCGAGTGCCTTTTCAAGCGTACTGATGGTCGTTCGACCATGCGCCATGACAACACAGCGAAGAACCAGGTCGCTACCGCTCCAAGCAGTAGCGACGAGCTTCTTCCCGCCATACCCCCTATAGATGAGAAAATTGAACACTGGCATATCATATATAGATGCCGTATGAGTAATCGTTTCGGCGAAGTAGTCGGACCGCCATCATCGGCGCTGTATATGCACACGAAAGCACGAAGGTTGCGAGGATCAGGAACAAGAGCGGATGAATGGCGTTCGATACCCTCCAATTCAACTTGTCGCGAACAAACAAAGCAGCCGCAACGTAGGTCACTCCGAACAACAACGCCCGACCGCGCACAAAAGGTGGAATTTGGTCAAAGTTTCGTTGTACGAGGACGCCGAGGAGGAACATGTAGAACCACGGGATGAAGCTCACATCGAGGACCTTCATGTAGATCAGATCGACTTGTTGTCCATCGCGACGATTGAATTCGGCGTTTGCGAGGACGAACAAGAAGATCAAGAATCCTAGGATGACGTTGGTCGACCGCGGCGTTCGTTGCTTGAGGCGAAACAGCATGTACGTGATAGGCGCAAGAACATAGAACTGGAGTTCCGTGGTAGCCGTACCGAGATTTCCGTTGAAGGCTCCAGTTCCATATCCTCGGATGAAGCGAGGACTGAAGAACTGCGCGATCGTGATCTGACCCAAGACCCAGGCGATGAATTTTGGGATGGTTGCGGTGTCATTCGATAGATATCCTACGATGAAGACGTTTGCGACTCCGGTGAGTGTGCAAACAATCAGGGCTGGGTATATACGAAGGGCCCGGTTTCGTGCGTAGTCGAGCACTCGGGAGTTGTTCTCCCATGACATAGCAATGAGACGAATTCTGTCGAAGTTGTGCTTCTAGACCGAGTCCATTGCGCTCCAACTT
>JAYUDQ010000291.1:0-5581 GCA_043739745.1 Acidimicrobiia bacterium
GGGGTCAAGAGCGAGATCGCCGAGGTCGTCGACTTCCTGCGTACGCCAGAGCGCTTTCGCGACATCGGCGCGACGATCCCCAAGGGCGTGTTGCTCGTCGGTCCTCCCGGAACCGGCAAGACCCTTTTGGCCCGGGCCGTGGCCGGCGAAGCGGGGGTGCCGTTCATGTCGGTGACCGGCTCCGACTTCATGGAGATGTTCGTCGGCGTCGGCGCGTCGCGGGTGCGCGACCTGTTCGATACCGCTCGCAAGCAGTCGCCGTGCATCGTGTTCATCGACGAGATCGATTCGATCGGGCGCAAGCGGGGGGCCGGGCTCGGTGGTGGTCATGACGAGCGGGAGCAGACGCTCAACCAGTTGCTGTCGGAGATGGACGGCTTCGAGGTCAGCGCCGGCGTCGTCGTACTGGCGGCCACCAATCGTCCCGACGTGCTCGACGCCGCACTTCTCCGACCTGGTCGGTTCGACCGCCAAGTCGTCGTGCCCCTGCCCGATCTCGACGAACGGCTGCCGATCCTGCGTGTGCACGCCCGCGACAAACGCCTCGCGCCCGATGTCGACCTGCTGACCGTGGCCCGCGGAACGCCAGGCATGAGCGGAGCCGATCTCGCCAACCTCGTCAACGAAGCCGCACTGGCAGCCGTTCGGCGTGGTGCCGATTCGATCGCCGCCCGTGACTTCGAGTCGGCTCGCGACCGTGTGCTGATGGGGCAGACCCGGGACTCGATGGTGCTGAGCGACGCCGAGCGGGCGACGACTGCGCATCATGAGGCGGGGCATGCCGTCCTGGCTGAGCTGCTCGAGCATGCCGATCCGGTCCACAAGGTCACGATCATCCCGAGAGGCATGGCACTCGGCGTCACGATGCAGCTCCCGGCCGAGGAACGCCACAGCTACAGCCGGGACTACGTCCGCGATCGCATCTGCGTCGCGATGGGCGGACGGTGCGCCGAGATGCTGATCTACGGCCACCTCACCACAGGCGCGTCGAACGATCTGGTCACGTCCACGGAGCTGGCCCGGCGCATGGTGCGGGAGTGGGGCATGAGCGACCGCGTCGGGCCGATGGCGTGGGGCGGTAGCGGTCAGGTGTTCCTCGGCGAGGACCTCCTCCAGACCCGCGACTACGCCGACGGCACGTCGCGAATGATCGACGAGGAGGTCGAGCTGATCCTTCGGGCGGAGGAGACCCGAGCGCGAGAGCTGCTGTCGACGCATCGGCCGGCGCTCGAGGCCGTTGCCGCCGCGCTCCTCGAACAGGAGACGCTCACCGGCGCCGAGGTGGCCCGTCTGACCCACGGCGAGTAGCAGGCACCGCTCGCGCACACCCAGCTGGCCACCAACGCAGCGTCGAGGTTGCTGAAACGGTCGACGATCGACCACGCCGTCGATCACGATGCCGAAATCGTCCCGGTCAGCGGAGCGGGATGGCGATGGCGGCCGACGTGCCCAGAGCGGCTCGCCTGACGAGTCCCACAAGGACGCGGGTGCCCGGAACGGCCGTCGTCGTCGTTGTCGGGATCGTCGTCGTCGTCGTCGTTGTCGCGGTCGTGGCCGGGATCGTCGTCGTCGTCGTTGTCGCGGTCGTGGCCGGGATCGTCGTTGGCGTGGCGCTGGTGGGCGGGCCGGTCGATGCGCCACCTGGGACGGTGGTGGTCGACGCGGCCGCGGTGGTCGGCTGCGCTGGGGTGGGCACGGTGGTCGCGGGGAGGGCCAGCGTCGATGGGGGTACGACCGCAAATCCGAATGCCACGCCGAAGCGGGATCCTGATGCGACCGCGGCCGGTGCTGCGCTCGCCACGGTTGCGACGCCGGACGGCGGGCTGAAGGTCGTGGGTGACGCCGGACGTACCGTCGTCGGCGGCAACACGGTCGGCGGCGACGCCGTCGACGGGGACGGGGACGGGGACGGGGATGACGAGACCGCCGCAACCGCGGTGGAAACGGCTGCGGTCGTGGACACGGGAGCCGTCGTTGCCGGCAAGGACGTTGTCGGCAAGGACGTTGTAGTGGTTGGCGTCGCGCCGGCGCCGTCCGCCGGCTCGCGTGCAGTGAGCGGACCGGATACCGCCACGCCAACGCGGACGCGCTCGACCACCACCGGCGTACCGTCGGTGGTGACAACGATCGATCCGGCTTCGAGTGCGACGACGTCGCCCAGGCGTATGTCGAGTCGGCCACCGGGGGGAACGACGAGACGGTCGCTGGTCGGTCCGCCGAGGAAGTGCACAGCGCCCGCACCGATGTTGCTGAGGGTCCGCAGCATCAGCGGCGCCGGGGTGTCGGTGGGGTTGAGCACCACGATCCGGTCATCGACGCGCGCCGACGCCGCGGCGTCCGCGATCAGCCAGCTATCGCTGGCGATGCGGCTCCCGAGGGTCCCGGCGACGCCTCGACGAAACGTGCTTCGGGCGTCGACCAACCGACCCGCAACGATGCCTGACTGCGACAGCGTGGACACGGCCACGCTGTAGTCAACGTTCTTGGGGACGCGCGCTTCGTCGCCGAGATCGAGCACAACCTCGTCACGGGCCGGGACGTCGAGCACGAACGGTTCGATTTCGCCGCCTGGGACCACGACATCGACATGCGTCTGCACGTCTGCGCCGGACGGGTTGTACAGGACATAGCGCTCTTTGAGGACGCTCGTGGACCGACCGGCAGGGAAGTACCACGCCCGCCCCACGGCCGGTGAGCCCGGGACGAGCGTGACCCCACGGGGCCCGCCGGACCCGTCGAAGCGGATCACCTCGTCGGCGATGACACGGCCGACCCGAGCACTGACGGTCGTCGCAACCGCTGTCCGTCTGCGCACATAGGAACCGACATTGACGGTCCGGACGCTACCGGCAGGGACCACGAAACCCTGGAGCGCAGTAGGACGGGCGCCGCCGCGATCGCTGGCAAAGCGGAAGTCGAGCACCGCATCCTCGGCGAAAGGGTTGAACAGCGAGATGACGGTGGTGGCGTCGCGCGTCGTGACCCCGAGTGGGAAGTGCCACGTGTCGCTGGCCGTCGGCGTGCACGGGGCGACCACGGACTGCGTTCCGCGAGTCAGACGGTGGTCAACCCCGACCCCGCCGACGTTGAGTTCGACCAGCGCGGCGACATCGCTCACCGGCAGGACGTCCTTCGACGTCAGCTCCGAACGGCCCTGCGCCGGAACGATGATCGGCACGCTCGTTCGCTGTCCCCGCTCCCCCATGAACGTGACCGTTCCCCGGGCCGGCTCGGTCGACGGGTTGGCCAGGATGACCCGGAGGTCGGCGATGGCATCGCTGGTCGTGGCGATGCCACCAGCGCAGAACCAGGTCGATGATCCGCTATCCGCAGGCGTGGCCACGAGCCGATTCCGATAGTCCGATGGCGGAGACGAGTCGGGTCGACCGACGAAGCGGTCCGCGGCGAGCAGTGCGCCCAGGGTGACCACGATCGCCGCGACCGCGAGCAGGCGGTTCGTGAACAGCCGTCGATGCGCACGATCGGGCCGGCGGTCAGGCACGATCGTCGTCTTTCGGCCGTTCGCCACCGCGCCGCCGCATCCAGCGCTCCCACATCTCATCCGCGAGGCTTCCATCCTCGGGAAGCTCGTTCCGTTCGCCCGACGTGCGTGCAGCCGTATCGCCCGACGTGCGTGCAGCCGTGTCGGCCACATCGGCCGCACCGGCCACATCAATTCCGCCGGCCGCCCCGGTCGGCGCGCTCGGGCCGCGCGACCCGAGCGAACGGCCCGCGACCCCTTGCGCCCTTGACGGTCGTGGTGCACGCCGCGCCGAACGATCCGCAACTCGGATCGGGGTGTCGAAGACGGCGAAGCCATCATCGGTATCGGGGGGCCTGTCGAAGTCGGCGTCCAGGCCGAACACCCGCGTCTCGTCATGATCGAACGACGTCCGGAACGGATCCCCGAAACGATCGTCGTCCTGGCTGTCGACCTCGAGCGCCGCAGCGATGCGCTCCTCGGCAACAAGGCGGGACTCGCTGCTGGTGTGCCGGGAAGCGCGCGCAATGACGAGGACGGCGAGAGCCGCGATCCACAGCAGCACCTGCATCGCCACCACCACCCAATGCACCAGGCCGTTGCGGTACACGATCGTGGCGGGAACGATCGAGTCGGCCGATGCGCCCGAACCCGAACCACCCGTCCCAACCGCGGGGGCCGAGGGGACATAGGCCATACCGCCACTGTCGAGCGGAAGAGGCGCAACGGTGCGGCCTCCCAGGTTCAGCTCCCACTGGCTGTCGAACGAGCTCCGGAACACGAGGGCACTGTCGGCGCTGATCAGTGCCTTGAACGAACGGCCGTGTCGGGGCCCGAGGAAGGCGGCCTGTGAGCGCAGGAGGTCGGTGGGCGACAGCGTTCCCGATCGGATGCCGCTGTCGACGAGTACGGGAACCACGAGGCGGATCGGACTCCAGGCGGTGTTCTCGTAGACCGTCAATCCCACTTCGGATTCGATCTGACGGAGATCGAGCTGATCGTCGAAGCCGCGGCGCACGTCGACCGAGAGCGGATGTGCGGGCGCCCGCGGCGCGGCGCGGGAGACAAGGACGACGTAACGCACACCCCAGTCGGCAAGATCAGCGCCATGGCGGTTGGTGCGTCCTTGGAGGACCCGGTCCAGACCTGTCGCAATGTCGTCGACACCCGCGGTGCGGCGCGATCCCCACTGATCAGTGGCGTCGGGAAGGCCGTCATCGGACAGGGTGAAGGCGAGATCGGGACTGATCCGCCACGATGCCGCAGGAAGAACCGACGGGCTGCCGATCCACAACGTGCGGAACGGGCCTGCTGTGGCCTGATCCGGAAGCCAGCCCAGCGCTTGCCCGGCGTCGCGCTCCGGCAGGTTCCAGCGTCCCCCGAGCGACGCAGCGACGATCGGCAGCGCTGCGGCCGCAATCGTGAACAGGCTGAGGGCGGCGAACACCTGCCGCCAGCCGAATCGGCGGGCGCGGGCGTCGGCCACGAACCCTGCGATGCCGAGGCCGCTGGCCAACGCGATCCCGACTCCGGCAGGTGCGAGAGCAACGAAGGGGTTGGCCATGGCGAGCCCGAGCCAGCCACGACCCGCGAGCCAGACCGCAGCGACGGACACAAGCACCATGGCCCAGGCCCGCACCGCGCCGCGGAAGCGGGCGCCGTCGGCGACGAAGAGCGGGAAGAGGGCGGCGACCAGGAGGAGCCAGCCGAACGGTGTCGCCCCGACCGGGCCGAGGTGCAGGCGCAGGAGATCGGCGATGGATGCCCGCAGCGTGACGGCCTGATCGCCGCCGGTGAGCAGCGCCGCATGGCTCCCGCTGCGGAGAAGATCGGCCGACCACGGCGCGAGCAGGGCCAACGCAGCGACGTAGCCGCTGATGAGTCGCAGCATGAATGCCCGCACCTCGCCGAATTGGCCCAGGAGTGCGGAGCCCAGGACCAGGCCGATCCCGGCCAGGAGAACACCGATCAACAGCCCAGGGGCCAAGGCCGCGGCAATGGCCAGGGGCACGCCGAAGCGAAGTGCACCGACAACGCGCGAACGGGTCTGACGACCAGCCCGCGGGCGTAACGCGGCGCGTGCGACGGAATCGGAGGACA
>JAYUDQ010000292.1:0-5580 GCA_043739745.1 Acidimicrobiia bacterium
GACGGCCTCCAGGTCATCGCCGAGATCAAGCGTCGCTCGCCGTCGAAGGGTGACCTGCACCTCGCGCTCGATCCGGCGCGGATGGCCGCCTGCTACGAGCTCGGCGGGGCCGCCTGCCTCTCGGTCCTCACCGATGCCGCCAACTTCGGCGGTTCGATCGCCGACCTCCGAACGGCCCGGGCCGCATGTGCACTGCCGGTGCTGCGCAAGGACTTCACCGTCTCTGAGGCGGATGTGCTCGATGCCCGCATCATGGGAGCCGACGCCGCGCTGCTCATCGCCGCCGCCCTGAGCGATGGCGAGCTCGAAACGTTCCACGGTCTCGCTGTCGCGGTCGGGCTCGATGTGCTGGTGGAGATCCATGACGAAGCCGAGCTTGTACGCGTGCAGACGATCGGTGCGACGCTCGTCGGCGTGAACCAGCGCGACCTCCACACGTTTCAGGTCGACCACGAGCGGGCGCTGCGGGTCGGACGGGCCATGCCGGCCTCGATCACACGGGTTGCGGAGTCCGGTGTGCGCGGCCCGGAGGATGCGGCTTCACTCGCCGCGGCCGGCTTCGATGCCGTGCTCGTGGGCGAGTCCCTGGTGACGTCAGGTGATCCGGCTGCGTCGGTTGCGGCACTGCGATCGGCCTCCGTCGGGTTCACCGGTGTGTCGCCATGATCCATATGCGCGCCGACGAGTTGGCCAGCAACGGGCTGTTCGTCAAGATCTGCGGCATCACGTCGGAAGAGGATGCACTCCTCGCAATCGCGATGGGCGCCGACGCGATCGGCTTCGTGTTCGCACCGGGCTCGACCCGCCAGGTTGCACCCTTGCGGGTGGCCGACATCGTCAAGCGCCTCCCGCCCGAGGTGGCCACGATCGGCGTGTTCCGCGACGAGGCGCCTGAACGGGTGGTCGACATCGTGCAGCGGACCGGGCTCACCGGCGCGCAGTTGCACGGGCACGAGACCGTCGCTCAGACGACCTTTGTCGCCGAAGCGCTCCCACTCGTCATTCAGGCATTCCCGGCCGGTGACCGAGCCATCGACCGTGCTCGCAACTATCCGGTCGAGATCATCATCATCGACAACCCCACGCCCGGGTCGGGTGTCCTCTTCGACTGGTCGCTCACCGACGGGCTGCCCGACGGCAAGAAGCTGATCCTGGCCGGTGGTCTGAGCCCGGAGAACGTCGGCGACGCGATCGCCCGTGTCCGGCCATGGGGCGTCGACGTGTCGAGCGGCGTCGAGTCCGGACCCGGTGTCAAGGATGCCCGCAGGGTGCGGGCGTTCATCACCAACGCGAGAGCGGCCGCGGCCGCCCTACCCGTGTATCAGGGCCAGGCCAGCGCCCCGTACGACTGGCAAGAGGAGCTGTAAGACGTGAACCATCCGAACCCTTCCACGAGCGCGCCCACGGGCTCACCCCGGGTCCCTGCCGCGAGCGCAGCCTCTTCAGGCCTTTCCGCCGGCGGCCGGGCCAGCCTCATGGGCGATCCCACCGACGCCGGCCGCTTCGGCGAGTTCGGCGGCCGCTACGTACCCGAGACGCTGGTTCCCGCGTGCGAGGAATTGGAGCTCGCGTTCCGGGCGGCCTGGGCGGACCCGGCGTTCCATGAGGAGTACGAGCGGATCCTGCGCGACTACGGCGGTCGGCCGACGCCGGTCACCGAGTGTCACAACCTCAGTGCCGAGCTCGGCGTCCGCATCCTGCTGAAGCGCGAGGACCTGGCCCACACCGGTTCCCACAAGATCAACAACGTGATCGGCCAGGCGTTGCTGGCCAAGCGGATGGGGAAGTCGCGCATCATCGCGGAGACTGGCGCCGGACAGCACGGCGTGGCGACGGCGACGGCGTGCGCACTGCTCGGGCTCGAGTGCATCGTCTACATGGGCTCGGTCGACGTGCAGCGCCAGGCACTGAACGTGTTCCGCATGCAGCTGCTCGGAGCGACCGTGCATGCCGTGGAATCGGGATCGCGAACGTTGAAGGACGCCGTCAACGATGCCATGCGCGAGTGGCTGGCCTCGGTCCGCACCACCTACTACCTCCTCGGCTCGGTGATGGGCCCGCACCCGTACCCGTGGATGGTGCGGGAGTTCCAGCGCATCCTCGGTGACGAAGCCCGGGAGCAGTGCCGGACGATCTTGGACGGCGCCGACCCCGACTACGCCGTGGCCTGCGTCGGTGGTGGCTCGAACGCGGCCGGCCTGTTCGGCGGCTTCGTCGACACGACCGCGAAGCTGATCGGCGTCGAGCCCGAAGGCGGCGCGGCCGTCGGCCACGGCGTCCCCGGCATCGTGCACGGGATGAAGTCCTACCTCCTCCAGGACGAGTTCGGGCAGGTGCTCGAGGCGCACTCGATCTCGGCCGGGCTCGACTATCCCGGTGTCGGTCCCGAGCATGCGTTCCTGTCCTCGACCGGGCGCGCCACCTACGTCCCGGCCAGCGATGAGGAGGTTCTCGACGCACTCCAGCTGCTGGCCCGCTCCGAGGGGATCATCCCGGCCCTCGAGTCGGCGCACGCGATCGCCTATGTGGCGCGCGCAGCGCGGACGGGCGAGATACCGGTCGGTTCGGTCGTGCTCATCAACCTCTCGGGACGCGGCGACAAAGATGCCGAGCAGGTGATGGCGCGCCTCTCGGCGGACGGCAAGCTGCCGGTGGTCGTGGGCGCAGGCTCGGTAGTGGCGTCGTGACCTCGCCCGCCGCTGGCACTTCTACTGACACCTCCGCTGACACGTCTGTTGGCGCATCCGTCGCCGAAACGTATGGGCGCATAGAGACGGCCTTCCGGGCGAAACGAGCAGCCGGGCGCAAGCTTCTCGTGCCGTTCATCACCGGAGGCGTCACCGACGACTGGGTCGACTACGTGCGGGCCGCGGCCGCGGCCGGGGCCGACGCCATCGAGATCGGCATCCCGTTCTCCGACCCTGTGATGGACGGCCCCGTGATCCAGGACGCATCGCAGCGCGCACTCGAGCGTGGCACGACCCCGATCACGGTGCTGGCCGAACTGGCGCAGGCCGACGCCGGCATCCCGTTCTTGGTGATGACCAGTTACAACCTTGCGTTCCGGGCCGGGCACGAGCGCTTCGCACGCATGCTGGCCGACCACGGGGTGTCCGGCGCGATCCTGCCCGACCTCCAGCTCGACGAAGCTGACGACTGGGTCGAGGTGGCGGGCCGGGCCGGCATCGAGAACGTGTTCCTCGCCGCACCGACCACCCCGGACGACCGGCTGGCTCGGATCGCGGCCGCTTCGCGGGCCTTTGTGTACGGCGTCGGAACGCTCGGTGTCACCGGCGAACGGGCCACGCTGGCGGCGACCGCGGGTGAGATCGCCGGTCGCCTGAAGGCCTGCACCGACCGCCCGGTGCTGGTCGGTGTCGGCGTGTCGAACGCGGCCCAGGCGGTTGAGGTGGCGGCCGTGGCCGACGGGGTGATCGTCGGCGCGTCGGTGATGCGGCGGCTGTTGGAGGGGCAGGGTCCCGAGGGTGTCGGCCGATACATCGCTGAACTACGGGCGGGGCTCGACGGACGCTGATCGGGCGCCACCGACCGTAGGACGGTGTCGACGGTGTCGACGGTGTCGAGGCGTTTCGGCGCCTTGGTGCTTGGTGCGGTGTTCAGCTGCCCAAAGCCTGGGGCGTCGTTAGCCTGATGGTGTGGTCATGATCAACAGTTTGCGTTTCCGGGTTGTGATGACCGTCGGGAGTGTCGCTGCGGTGGTCATGGCCACCCCAGGATTCTCCGCTGTCCGGCCGTGGCCGTGCCGATCGGTGCGTGTGGTTCCGCGCAGTGTCGGGTCGGTACGACTGTCACGTTGATGGCGTTCGACGGCCACCGGTTCCGACGACTTCCCGCCGAAGCCACCACGCCCACATTCGGTGCGCCCCTTGCGGTCGTCCGGCCGGGACAACGGGCGGTCGTGCAGATCATGGCCACGTGGGCCGCGGACGAACGGAACAACGCGGATTGCCCCGACGCCAAACCGCACCCGCTCGACCGAGTCACGGCGATCAAGCTCGACACCGGTACGACGGCCACGATATCGAACCCGTTCGATATCGAACGCTGCCTTCGACGCCTCGCCACCCTGACCGACGACCGCTGGCTGACCCAATGCCAACGCGAAAGCCGGCCGGTCTGCCAACCCATCCCCGTCGCGACACACCGTCCCCAGATTGGATAGCGATCGACTCTACTCGACGCCGTCATTCGACACCGCAGGGGTCAAACTGCGGTCTCGTTAGGCGGCCCATACCGTCCACATGAACCCGGCACGGCCGCATCGACCCAAATGTGTCTGAAAATTCCTCGCGGAGTGACGGCAACCTCTCGACGGTTCACGGCTTTTCGTCGCGTTCGCTCGTGTCCGCGCGGCGATACGATCGGTCTCCCTGCCATGCAAGGAGCACCATGAGTTCGGCGGTTTACACGCTTCTCGGAATTGTCGTCGGCGTCCTGGTGCTGCTCGTCTTGATCTTCAAGGCGATGTGGCGCGTCGCCGAGCCGAACGAGGCGCTGATCATCTCCGGGCTCCGTGACAAGGGAACCGTCAAGGACGATTCCGGTGATGCGATGGGCTTTCGGATCGTTACGGGCAAGGGCACGTTGGTCGTGCCTGGAGTGCAGGCGGTCCGCAAACTTTCGCTCGATTTGCACCAAGCCGATCTTCAG
The DNA here is from genome assembly GCA_043739745.1 of Acidimicrobiia bacterium. Taxonomy (GTDB): domain Bacteria; phylum Actinomycetota; class Acidimicrobiia; order Acidimicrobiales; family JANYDT01; genus JAYUDQ01. The sequence continues at coordinate 4,672 of JAYUDQ010000292.1, forward strand.
GTCGAGTGCGTCACCCACCAAGGGATCCCGGTTCATGTCAGTGGCACGGTCATCTTCAAGATCGGCGACGATCAGGCCAGCATCACGAATGCCGCGCGGCGCTTCCTTGACCAGCAGAACCTGATGGATCAGCGCGTCCACAACGTGTTTGCCGGCCATCTTCGTTCGATCGTCGGCGGTATGACGGTCGAGAACATGATCCGCGACCGCGAACTGCTGACAGGGCGCACGCGTGAGGCGTCTGGTGTCGAGATGGCGAAGCTCGGGCTCGTCGTCGATTCGCTGCAGATCCAAGAGATCGACGATCCGACCGGCTACATCAAGAATCTTGCGATGCCGCACACGGCCGCGGTTGCGAGCGCGGCGCGCATCGCGCAGGCCGACGCCGACCGCGAGGCGACCCAGCGTGAGCAGGAGGCCAATGCGCTGAAGGCCGAGTCGGAACGCAACGCGAAGATCAAACAGGCCGGATTCCAGGCTGAGGTCGACCAGGCGAACGCAACTGCTGGGCAGTCGGGACCGTTGGCCAATGCGACCGCTCGCCAGAACGTGGTCGTGCAGGAGACGAAGGCGGCCGAGTTGGAGGCGGGCCGTCAGCAGCAGATCCTCGTTGCCACCGTCATCCGCCCCGCGGAGGCCAAGCGCGATGCGGACATCGCCGCCGCCGAGGCGGCAAGCCGCGTCGCCGAGCTGACGGCGGAAGGTCAGGCGAAGCGGGTCGAGCTCGAGGCGAACGCGAAGGCAGCCGCAACTCGTGCGTCGAGCAGCGCCGAGGCCGATGCCGCGCAGGCGAAGGGTCGAGGGGAGGCCGAAGCGACCCGTGCACGCGGCCTTGCGGAGGCTGATGCTGCGCAGGCCAAAGGTCGTGCTGAGGGTGAGGCGATCCGCGCCCGCGGTCTTGCGGAGGCC
>JAYUDQ010000293.1:0-2066 GCA_043739745.1 Acidimicrobiia bacterium
TGCGCATGGGCGGAGCCTTTGGCGGGCGCGACAGGGATTGCTTGAGCAAAGTGCAGCAACCGTGCCGTCGATCCAGCACGGCGTTGGTCTTCACAGGGCAAGGCTGTGCTGCCCCTGCTCTTCGCGCCGCAGAGCCGGTCGGGTGTTCACCGACGCGAGATCAGAGCCGATCTGGCAAACGCAGTCGGATTGCTGCTCGAGCCAGGTGCGCGGTGAGTCGTCTTGCCGCATGCGCGAAGACGCACCCGCGAACGTTCTCGAAGCACCATCGAGTTCACCGGAGGACCGTTGAACAACGTGCGGCAATCTCGGCGGAGCATGGCTACAGTATCTGACGAAGTCCGCCTTCGCGGCGCCCTGTCATTTCTCCTCCAACATCAAAGGACCAACCTCCATGCGTGCATCCCTGCTGTTCTCGTTCGCCCTCAGTGGTCTCCTGGTGCTCTTCCCGGCGACGAGCGCTTCCGCGGCCGAAGGTGCGGAGAAGAAGGCGGCCACGAAGGACGCCGCCGTGAGCGCCGAGCCATCGCCGGAGTTGAAGAAGGACCTGGCTGATATGTACCAAAAGATGGCGGAGTGCCTGCGCACCGAGAAGTCGCTGCACCAGTGCAGCCGCGATGCGATGCAGAGCTGCCCGGTGATGGAAAAGACCGGTCACTGCCCGATCAACGAGGGGACTGGCGCGATGATGCACAAGCGCAAGGGGATGGGCTCAATGAAGGGAATGGACATGGGCTCGCCCAAGGGTGGCGCGCCGGCTGGTGGGCCGTAGCAGTCGCGATACCACCGTTGCCGATCGGCCGCCCCTCTTCGGGGGCTGCGAGCCAGAGGTCTTGTCACTGTTGAGACAGCCCGCAGGGGCGGCCGCTTTTCTAGCCCCGGCATTCGCCGGGGCTTCTGAGTGGGGCTCGATGCAGTCTTTGCGTCCATACCCAGCCGAGATCGACGCTCACGAGGACCGAATGAGTAATGCGTCGTTCCTTCGTGCGCCCTAATGGGCTTCCAAGGGCGCCCCTTCTGGTCGCGCGCCGAGGTACTTCAGCGCTCCGATGATCCCGCTGAGGCATTCGCTCTCGCAGTCGTCGATCGGCTCGAAGCACCCGGAGCGGTGGCGGATGCAGAGGGTCAAGCGCACCTCGTCGCACGGCGTGCCGTCCGGCCAGTTCGACGACGTGAGCGCGCGGCGGAAGGGAGACTCCCGCGTGACGCTGACCCGTCCCTCGAGCCGCTCTCGAAGCGCGGCGGCGATGCGCTCCAATTCATCCCACAGAATCTCGCACTGGCTGCACCCCGGGAGCACGACGGTGTGCGGAGGATGCGCGCCCACCAGGTCGACGTCGTACCCGACAACCACCCGGCGGGGTCCGTCCATCTCGACGGCCGGGTCAACGCGATAGGTCAGGTGGTGGCGCGCTGCGATCTCGCGGAGCGCGGGCACCTTCGACTCGTCCAGCTTCAGCACATCCATTGGAGGCTCCTATCGTGGAGTGGAGTGATTACGTCGCTGACCCGGCGCTGCTCAGGCGGCGAGCTCTCGTCCAGATCTCGTCGGCCGCGCCTGGTTCGTCCCTCGGGATGGACCCATCAAGCGCTGGCCGCCGGAGCCAAGGCGGGCGCCGCGTGGCGGAACTCCTTCCGCTTCCAGATGTAGTAGACCGCCGGATACACCAGCAGCTCCATCAGGAAACTGGTGACGAGGCCGCCCACCATCGGCGCTGCGATCCGCTTCATGAGATCGGCTCCGGTGCCCGTCGACCACATGATCGGGAGCAGGCCGATCATCGCCGCGAAGACGGTCATCGCCTTGGGCCGGACCCGCTTGACCGCGCCGTGGATGATCGCCTCGACGAGCTCCTTTTCGCTCGTGAGCTTCCCGGCCGCCTTGGCCTCGTCGTGCGAAAGGTCGAGGAAGAGCAGCATGAAGACCCCTGTCTCGGCGTCCAGCCCCATCAGGGCGATCATGCCGACCCACACGGCGATCGACACGTTGTAGCCGAGCAGCCAGAGCAGCCAGACCGCGCCGATGGCCGAGAACGGCACCGCCAACATGACGATCGAGGCCTTCA
>JAYUDQ010000294.1:0-2064 GCA_043739745.1 Acidimicrobiia bacterium
GTCGACGGGCGCAACGCACTCGACGCCGAAGCGTTGCGGGCGCAGGGCTTCCACTACAGCGGCATCGGCCTCGGACCGGTCGGACCGGTCGAACCCGTATGAACCCAGCTGCGGACACGCAGGTCGTCTATGTCGCCGGTGGAGCGGGCTTCCTCGGCTCGCATCTGTGCCGGCTGTTCCTCGACCGGGGTGATCGCGTCGTGTGCATCGACAACTACTCGACCGGTTTCGCCGTCAACCTCGAAGCCATGATCGAACACCCACGATTCGCCGCCGTCGAGCACGACATCACCGAGCCGTTCGATGCCAACCCGGCGCTGGCCGCGCTCGTCGCCTCTGAGCCGCCCACCCGGATCTGCAACATGGCTTCGCCCGCCAGCCCGCCCACGTACCACCGCCTCGCCATCGAGACGCTGATGGTCGGTTCGGTCGGCATGCGCAACCTCCTGGAGCTCGCGGTGTCGACCGGAGCGCGCATCCTGCAGGCGTCGACCTCCGAGGTGTACGGCGACCCGGACGTGCACCCGCAGCCCGAGTCGTATTGGGGCCATGTCAACCCGATCGGCCCGCGCAGCATGTACGACGAGTCGAAGCGCTTCGCCGAGGCTCTGTGCGTCACCTATGCGCGCACCCGCGGGGTTGATGTGCGACTGCCCCGCATCTTCAACACCTACGGTCCCGGCCTCAGCCCCGACGACGGCCGCGTGGTGACCAACTTCATCGCGCAGGCGCTGCGGGGCGAGCCGCTCACGGTCTACGGCGACGGCATGCAGACGCGCAGTTTCTGTTTCGTCGACGACGAGGTGCGTGGCCTCGGGGCACTCCTCGATTCCGACGTGCAGGGTCCCGTCAACATCGGCAACCCGAACGAGTTCACGATGCTCGAACTGGCCTTGCTCGTGCTCGAGCTGACCGGTTCAGCATCGGTCATCGAGCACCTACCGCTACCTGGCGACGACCCGCTGCAGCGCCAGCCTGACATCACCCGGGCACGGGTCGAGTTGGGGTGGGAGCCAGCAGTGATGTTGCGAGAAGGGCTCGAGCGCACGGTGGCGTGGTTCCGTACGCTGCCGCAGTTCTGGGCCACTGTTGACTCCTGATGTGCGTATCGCTGCGCACGCTGCAGGCTTGGGTGTGCTGACGTGGCGCGGCTGCTGATCACCGGCGGGTTCGGGTTCATCGGTTCGCATACCGTCGTCGCCCTGCACGAGGCCGGCTTCGACGACGTGGTGGTCGTCGACGATCTGCGTCGTTCCGATCTGCGCATGGTGCGGGGCGTGGCCGCGCTCACCGGGGTGGCGCCGGTCCATGAGTCGGTCGACGTGACAGATGTCGACGCGCTTTCACGGGTGTTTGCGACCCGTGGGCCGTTCGACGCGGTGGTCCACTTCGCGGCCTACAAGTCGGTCCGCGAGTCGATTGCCGAACCGTTGCGCTACTACCGCAACAATGTGCTCGGCACCGTGGCGCTGCTCGAGGCCATGGCCGCGAACGGGTGCACAAAGCTCGTCTTCTCATCGTCATGCACCGTTTACGGGCAGGCCGAGGTCTTGCCGGTGTCCGAGCTCAGTCCCGAGCGGCGTGCGGAGTCGCCATACGGCGCCACCAAGCAGATGTGCGAGCGGGTGATCGCAGACTCGGTCGACTTCGGGGGACTGTCGCATGCTCTTTCGCTGCGCTACTTCAATCCTGCCGGCTCTCACCCGACCGCGCTGATCGGCGATCTCCCGTCCGGTGTGCCCGACAACTTGGTGCCGTTCATCACCCAGACGGCGGCCGGCTGGCGCGAGCGAGTGCACGTCTTCGGCTCCGACTACGCAACGCCCGACGGCACGCCGATCCGCGACTACCTCCATGTGGTCGACCTGGCCGAGGCCCATGTCGCGGCCGTGCGCAACGTCGTCCTCGGCGCGCCCGGCCGGGAGGTCGTGAACCTCGGATCCGGAATGGGCAGCAGCGTTCTGGAGGCCTTGCGGGCGTTCGAGCAGGTCACAGGGCGTGTGGTTCCGTATGTGCTCGCACCGCGCCGCGATGGTGACGTGGAGCAGATCTGGTCGTCGTGCG
>JAYUDQ010000295.1:0-5561 GCA_043739745.1 Acidimicrobiia bacterium
GTCGAAAAGCTCCCCCGGATGCGTGACCGCGGCGATCGTAGGCGATCGGCGCGGAAATTGATCGTTCGATAGATTCCCCCGAGTGAGCGACCGAGTCAAACCACCCCTTTCGACGTTCGCGCCCGAACTGCTCGGCGGCCGAGTAGCACTGATCACCGGCGGCGGGCGCGGCATCGGCCGGATCACCGCGCTGGCGATGGCCCGCCTCGGGGCGTTCGTCGCGATCGCGGCACGGAACGCGGACAACCTGGCCCGCACAGCATCCGAGATCAGCGACGCGGGGGGTCGTTGCATCACCATCGTCGCCGACATCCGCAACACCGAATCCGTGGACGCCATGGTTGCGGCCACTCTCGCCGAGTTCGGCAAGGTCGACCTGCTCGTGAACAACGCAGGCGGTCAGTTCCCGGCACGGCCCTCGAAGATCTCCGATCGCGGTTTCCGGGCGGTCGTCGACCTCAACCTGCACGGCACGTGGAACGTGTGCAACCGCGTCGTCCCGCACCTCATCACCAACGGCTACGGCGCAATCGTGAACGTGGTGCACAACCAGGTGATGGATCGCGGCGCAGTCCTCTTCGCGCACTCCGGTGCCGCCCGGGCCGGAGTGGTGAACCTCACCCACACCATGGCGCTCTACCTTGCGCGACGTGGCATCACCGTGAACGCGCTCGCTCCAGGGCCGGTGGACACCGAGGGGTTCCGTGACGACGAGGTCGCCAACATCAGCGACGACAGCCGCGCCTACATCGCGCAGGTCGTGCGAGACACGCCAGTCGGCCGTCTGCAGACTCCCGACGAGGTGGCTGCGCACATCATCTTCCTGTGCTCACCGGCGGCACGATCCATCACCGGTCAATTGCTCATCGCCGACGGCGGCCATGCCATGGGCAATCAGTCCGCGACATTCGATCCTGACCTGGAGTGGTGATCTCGCCGTACGTCGGAAGGTCTGCCGGACAGGAGCTGGACGCGCGCGAAGTAGGGGGTGATGCGCGCGAAGCGACCGTGAATCCAACCGCAACTGCGTTCTGGAAGCAACTTCGCGCGCGTCGACGGCCTCGTTCGCGCGCAGTCGAAATGCGACCGCCGCTACGGCATGCCCGTGATCATCGCCAGGATGTCGAGAATCTGATGCGAAGTGGCGGGACCCACATTGCCCTCGGTTGCCGAGCAGCGTTCGATGGCAACGGCACGCAATTGTTCCACCAAGGCCCAGCTCGGCGCGCGCAGACCGTTCCTTGCATCGGGTTCGATCTCGACATGACTCGGAAACGTTCGAGGTGTTGTCGTGACAGGCACGGCGAACACCGTGGTCGGCCGATAGCGGAGAAACGCGTCCGCCGTGACCAGGATGGCGGGTCGGACGAAGCCGGGTTCCGAGCCGACCGGCGTACCGAAGTCGACGCGGACCACATCGCCGAAGTTCACGCCCGAGTGCCGAGATCGGCGTTGAGCCAAGCATCTCGTTCCGTCGCGTACTCGGCCCAACGAGTCGGGTCAGCGTGCAATGCGAAGTCCGCTCGGGCCATGGCTTCGTAGAAGTGGTTGCGGCGCAGTGCTTCGAGGGCCGCGTCGAGCGTGTCAGCCATGCTTGCGTCGAGTTGGGCTGCAAGGCTTCGCAGCCGCTCCCGCTGTTGGACGCTCACCCGAATCGTTGTAGACGCAGATATCATACAAATAGTCTACAACCCCGAGAGTCCTGCAGTCCGACTTCCCGGCCTAGGCGAGCACGGCGTGCATCGCCCGCAGCACGGCCCGCGCCCGGTCAACGGGCTCGGGGTACGCGACCCGCAGCGCCTCTGACCGAAGCTCGACCGACACGGCCACATCCGGCACCGCCCGCAGCACATCCAGGAGCGGGAGCGCACCCTCGCCCGGCAGCAAACGGCCGTGGAGTGCCTCGTGCAGCAGCCCGCTGATGCCGTTGGCCGGGGCCTCATGCGGTGCATCCGCGAGTTGCAGATACGGCAACAGTCCGGGATCCAATGCGCGCAGATCATCAGGCGCACTTCCCGAACGGGCCAGGTGCAGCGTGTCGACAAGCACGCCTCCGTTCGGGCGTGCGGCTGCCCGTACGACGCTGAGCGCATCGTCCAAAGTGCGGACGCCGAATATCGGAAGGAACTCGAGCACGACACCGACGTTCCCAGCGGCTGCCCGATCGCACAGCGCGCCGAACCGGTCGACGAGCGCAGGCGTAGCCGGAACCCGGCTCGCCATGAGCACATGACGGGCGCCGACGGCGATGGCGGCCTCGACGAGTGCGTCGCCGCAGTCACCATCCGGGCCGACGATGACCGGCTCCATGTCAAGCGCGACCACGCCATGGTCGCGTAGCGAACGGGCCACGAGCACCGATGTGCGGTCGGTCCAGGTGGCTGCGTCGAACCAGATGCCGACGGCCGGCCAGCCCGCAGCGGCGGCCACGCGGGGCGCGTCGGTCGGGTCGACGTCGAGGATGGTGCCGGCGGCGAGTGAGCACAGTCGGCCGGCATTGCGACGTTTGGACAGCGAATCCGTCATCACCTTCACTGCCGGAGCGGCAGCCACCAGTCGGCGATCTGCGCTGCCGTGCGGACGGCGTAGTGCTTGGTCAGCTCGTCGGCATCCTCCGGAATTGGCTGTGAGTTGGTGGGAGCGAACTTCGAGGCACCGACAATCGGGTCGACCCATTCCAGTCGGATGCTCTCGATGTACTTGCCCAGTTCCCGTCCAGCGGTCTCGTGATGGTCACTCGTCTGATGGGCGAGGAACGAGAGGAAGTCGTCGTACGACAACAGCGTGTAGTAGCTGCGGGGTTCCGAGGCCCGCCAGTATCCGTAGGCGCGCACATTCGCTTCATGTGCATGCGTCGCTTCATGGAGAGCCGCGGCGACGGCTTCGAACTGCCGTTCCGTGCCCTCGCGGACGGTGATGTGGGCGAGGATGGTGGCCACGGCTACCTCATCCCCGACCGACGAAGCCCCACTCGCCCATGATGGCGACCTCCGTGGCGCTGCGGCCTTGGAGCAGAGCTGCGGCGCGACCACACAACGCGTCGTCGCCCGCAGCCATCGCCGCTTCGAGCGCACAGGACAGTGCTTCTCCGGCCGCGCTGTAGACGCTCACCATGTCCGCCAGGTGCAGGCTTTCGCGCGGGCCGGCGGACAGTGTCTCCAGCGCTGCCGCCAGCCCCGGCGAGGACGGCAAGGCGACAAGGACATCGCTCGCATAGGCCTCCATCGCCAAGGTCTCGTCGCGCAGCCAAGCGATCTCGTGAGCAGCACGAGCGGCCGCGTTCCGCAGCACGTTCTCGATCATCTGCACGCTTACTTTACCGGCATCGCTGTGCACTTCGGGACCGATGACCTCGAGCAGCTCGCGGCGGCAGTCGAGGATGATCTGGTCGGTGGTCGGGAGCGAGATCATGCGGGCACCGTGACGCCGGCGACGGAGGTCATCTGCTGATGAAGGGACCGGAGCGCGTCGAGCGGTTCGGCGAGCGCGCTGCAGGCGTTCAGGAAGTTCATGTGCCCGACCGTGGCCGCATTGATGTTGTACGTCGTCATCACCCCGGACGTCTTTCCTTCGGCCATTGCGCTGGCGGCCTGGACGATCTGGCCGAACACCTTCACCGCCGATACGACCGAGAAGTAGCCGATCGTGGCCTGGTTGACCTCCAGCTCGGACGCCCCGATGCGTTCCCGGTAGCGGGCCAGGAACGCCTCGGGATCAGGGCCGTACAGGCTCGGCGGGGCCGCCGATGAGTAGGTGACGTACCACCCGAGGTCCTCCCGCGGATCTCCTATGTGTGCATACTCCCAGTCGATCAGGCGATGCGATCCGTCGTCAGGGTCGAGCAGGATGTTGGCCGGCTGCAGATCGCCGTGCTGCAGGGCCAGCTCCATGGGCGGAGGCCGGTGCGCATCGAGCCATGCACCGAGGAAGCGCATGGTCGGGTTGGACTCGGCAAGTGAGCGTTCGGTTGCGGCCCACGAGCGGTTGACCGTCGTCATGTACGCATCCCAGCTGGAAGGGCGTTCGAGAGTCGCCGGCAGCACCGCGATGTCCACCTTCGGGACCTTCGCGATCGTGTCGACGAACGTGTCCCGATGAGCGACGAGGCGCTGGTCGCCGGAAGTCGCGCCCTCGGCGACGAGCTCGTTCAGCTCGGACTGCAGAGAGGGACCTGCGCAGAACTCGAGCACGATGGCCTTCGTACCGAGGTGGACGCCGGAGCCGTCATAGTGCAAGGCAGCAGGCATGGGCACCGTATCCACCAGCGAGAGGCTCTTGAGAACGGCCCACTCGACGTCGCGATCGGTGACGAGCATGGTCTTGTCCGGCGGGGGGTCGCCGCGCAGCACGATGGTCTGCGTGGTGCCGTCACTCCATTCGAGCTCGGCCTTCGCCATCACCCGGCTGTAGCCACCCGTCATCAGCGCGTAGTTGCGGACCGTGGCACGCCGCGTCGAATCGACCGTGGCCAGAAATGCTTCGAGCCGCGCCGGCATTGCCTCGAGATCGTGCATGTGATCCTCCTGTCGAAAAGCCGCTGGCTCAGCGGTGTGTGCCAGTTCAGCCCAGTGATCCGCCGGCGAACCAGCGTTGGAACATCGGCTCGATCGCGCTCCAGACGAGCTCGACGATCAGCCCGCTCGGCGGCGCCACATAGGTGAACGCGCCGTAGCCCCTGTCGGGCGAATTCTGCGCAGCGACCACCGTCCAACCCTTCGCCAGCAGTGCGTTCGCCTCCGCCGCGACGTCGTCCACCCACACACCGACGTGGTGCACCCCTGGCTGCTCCCTGCCGTCCCAGATCGTTCCGGGTGCGCCCTCGAGGAGCTCGACATGCTGCGGGCCCTCGGCCGAGTAGGTGAACCGGAGCGGGATGGTGGTCAGCCCGGCAGCGGGTGTCCACACCTGCTGCTCGCGCTCCTGCAGAGAACACCACGTGACGTTGAGCGCCTCACGCATCTCCGCCATCGCGGCTTCGATGTCCGGGACGCGGACACCGAGATGGTAGGTGCGCTGATAGTCAATCATCGGGCCAGGATGGTGACGCCCGAGATGCCGGGCGCGCCGTAGACGTGGGTATAGGCGGTTCGGGGCTCACCGGGTACCTGTCGTTCGCCGGCGTCGCCGCGCAGCTGCAGCACGTTCTCGTAGACCTGCCGAAGCCCCGATGCGCCGATCGGTTCGCCGTTGGCGAGGCATCCGCCATCGGTGTTGACCGGCAGCCGGCCGCCGATCTCCGTGTCCCCGTTGGCCAGCATCTGCTCCTGTTCGCCGTGCTCGCAGAACCCGTTCTCGGCCATGTGCATGATCTCGGCACCCGCCTCGGTGTCCTGCAACTGGGCCAGATCGATGTCCTTCGGACCCATGCCCGCCATCTCGAACGCGGCCTTCGAGGCATCGACCGTCGGGCCAGCATTGTGCTCCAACGCGATCGACGGGGCCAGCACTTCGAAGCTGCCGAACCGACGGGACCGCACGACGGCGGCCTTGAGGAAGATCGGCCGGTCGGTGTACTCGTGCGCCTTGTCGCCACGGCAGAGCACGAGCGCCACGCCACCCTC
>JAYUDQ010000296.1:0-2059 GCA_043739745.1 Acidimicrobiia bacterium
CGATGCGACGCGTTCCGGGGGCGGGGACCTCGGTCAGGCAATCCACATGTGCCGCGGGCACTTCAAGTCCTACGGCCCCGAGGCGCCGCTCTTCGGCAGATTCACAGGCCAATGGTGGTGGCACTCGCACCAACGCGGCCAGGCGGACCATGGCGTGGTTACGAAGGACTACGCGATTGCCCTCGATGGACCTGGAGCGCCGTACCGCACTGCCGCGGAGATACCACCTGCGCAACGCGCCAACAAAACGTCGGACCCAGATGCCTACGGCAGGGGCCACGTGGCCCACGCGCATGTCCAGAACGTTGTCGCCGCGGCCCTCCACTCGGCCGGTGTCGCTCCCTGTTCACCAAAGTCCGGCGAGCCGCCCTACGACATCGGCTGCATTGACCGTCACGGCATCTTCTGGGTCATTGAGATCAAGTCCATGACCGCTGAAAATGCGGAGTCGCAGCTTCGTGCGGCACTCGGCCAAGTCCTCCGGTATCGACAGGCAATGTTGCGTTTGCAACCCAGAGTGCGGGCGGCGATCGTCACCGAGTGCGCCGCTCCCGATGCGACGTGGGACGACCTGTTCGCCGCTGAAGGCATCACGTTCGCTTGGCTAGGACACCTGGACAACTTCGTTGAGGCCACGATCCAGTCGTCGCCGAAGTGAGGCGTGCCCGGCGCGCCGACATGTGTTCCCAAGCATTTGGCCAACGACAGGATCTCCGCCGCGCGCCGATCCTCCCTGCTGGTTCTCGAGCGTCGGGCCGGCGGCAGAGACGGCGCGGTGTGCGGTTCGAGGTGTGGTCCGAGGTGTGGTCCGACGTGTTCAATGCGCGAAGTCGGCGCACGCTGAACCACAGCCGCACGGGTCGAACCGCACATTCCGCGCACCATCACAGCCCTCGTTCGCAAAGACACTGCGCAAATCGTCGACCTGCGATCGTCCGCCCAAAAGAAGCCTCGATCCCACAGTAAACGGGTGTCCCACCGTGAGAGCAACACACCGTCCGAGTCGAACTCTTGAAAGGCCCCCGACTGGTGGCTCCCCAGACATGGCCGGCCAGGCCCGTGCGCGTCACTCGACGACCTGCTCCCTGGTGGGCCACGACCTAGACTCCAGCGAGCGCCGTTCACCAACCGGGTAATACTCTGTGCAGTCCCGGATGATGTGCGTCCACTCACCGGCCTGACAGCGCAAGCCACTCACCGGCACTGAGGGCGACGCGGGATTTCCCCGAACCGACCGCAGCGGACCCCATTGGTGGCTATGGGTGATGAGACGACGAGTACTCGGCCGGTCGTGCGGCCGTTACTCGTGTCGGTCGAGCAGGCGGCCGGGTTGCTCGGGATCGGACGCACGACGTTGTACGAACTGATCCGGCAGGGCGACGTGCGGCCCATCCGGATCGGGCGGTGTGTGCGCATCCCGCAGCGCGAGCTGGAGGCGTACGTCGACAAGCTGATCGCCGACGCCGATGCGTGAGCCGCACCGATGAGGACCGCTGAGCTACGAAAGCAGTCCTGCTGCGGCGGCAGCTGCCTCGGCTTGTTGGCCGGGCATGACGTGGCCGTAGGTGTCGAGGGTGAAGCTGACCGAGGCGTGGCCGAGGCGCTCGCTGACGACCTTCACGTTGATGCCGGCGGCGAGCAGATGCGAGGCATGGGTGTGGCGCAAGTCGTGCAGGCGGATCACGGGTACGTCTGCCTTGTCGACCAGCCGGTGGAACGCTTGGCCGACCGAATCGGGGCGCATCGGATCACCGATGTCGTTGCTGAACACGCGATCGTCGACGGCACGAGTGAGGTCGACGCGAGCGAGCGCATTATGCTGAGCCTGTCTGTGGGCTTCGAGCAGCGCCGCCGTGTCGACATCGATGTCGATCGTTCGGCGGCTGCGACGGGTCTTGGGCGCGTCGACGATCTCCTCGCCAGCTACGACGGTGACCGCCTGGCGGATGCTCACGTGTCCCAGACGGAAGTCGACGTCGCTCCATCGCAGGCCGATCGCTTCGCCTCGGCGCATGCCGGTGAGAGCCATCAGCCGGAACAGCGCCTCGTTTCGATTGCC
>JAYUDQ010000297.1:0-2059 GCA_043739745.1 Acidimicrobiia bacterium
GGCGCGCCGACGATCGTGCCGGTGCGAGCGTCGACCGCGATGATCGGGCGCCGGTCGCAGAGCCGCGGCATTGCGCCCGAAGTCGATTGCAGCGGTGACGGCGCGGTCTCTCATCAGCACGCGCAGCTGATCTTGGACCACGATCGATGGTACGTCGAGGACCTGGGTTCGACCAACGGTACGTTCGTCGGTTCGCCGGGCAACGCATTGCCGACGACGCCGCTCGAGCCCCACCAACGCCACGAGCTGGCCGACGACGAACGCGTCTACGTCGGCGCCTGGACCCGCATCCAAATCCGCCGCGCGTTGCCCGGCGAGTTGACACACTGACCCGCGATGCTCGCTCGGGCCTGACCATCATTTCTGCTCGTCCGGCTTCACTCGCGAGTCGCGTTGTGGGTTTTAGTCCGAGGTGATCTGGGACGCCTCCCGAGCTGCTCGCCTCCGCAGGCTCCGGCTCGGGAGCGGGTAGGGCGTGATCGGGTGTTCAAGCCTGTTGCGCTGCGGCTCGGGGATCGGTCGAATTTGGAGCGGGTCTTACAGCAGGCGTATGAGGGCAGATAAGCCGACGAGGACGATGACGACGCGGAGCATTTGGGGGTTGAGCTTGCGACCGACGGTCGCGCCGAGCTGACCGCCGATCACCGACCCCACGGCGATGCAGCCGACGATGGCCCAGTTGACGTCGGTGGCGATGATGAACGTGGCCGACGCCACCAGGTTCACGCACATCGCGAGCACGTTCTTCACGCCGTTCAACCGTTGGAGATCCTCGGCGAGGAAGATCCCGAGCAGTGCGATGAGGATGATCCCTTGCGCGGCACCGAAGTAGCCGCCGTACACGCCGGCCAGTCCGACCAGCACCATCAACGGCGCGGTCAGGGGCGAGGGTGCGTGTCCGGGATGCGCGAGTCGGCGTGCGAGTCGCGGCTGCACCACGACGAGCACGAGCGCGACGACGATGAGCACGATCACCACGCGTTGGAACACGCCGCTCGGAAGCACGAGGAGCAGGATCGATCCGGTGAGACCGCCGATGATCGACGCGGGGACGAGTTTGAGCAGCCGGTCGCGTTGCCCGCGGAGTTCTCGTCGGTAGCCGATGACACCCGAGAGCGCACCGGGTACGAGTCCGATGTTGTTCGAGACGTTCGCGAGCACCGGTGGATAACCGAGCGCGATGAGCGTCGGAAACGTGATCAATGAACCGGACCCGACCACGGTGTTGATCATCCCGGCGGCCATGCCGGCGAGGGTGATGAGGAGTGCGTCGCCAGCGTTCACGAACCGCCGAATCTAGATCTGTCCTCGAACCTTCCCTCGAACCTGTTCTCGAACCTGTTCTCGAACCTCTGGTTCAGTCCGGGCGGGCGATGCGCCAATCGTTGCGCAGGCTGTCGACGAACTCGGCGTTCGAGCGACCTTCCAGCGCCAGCGTGTCGAGGACTTGGCGCACGAGGACGATATGAAACTCGTCCGCCGTAGCGGGTCGCAAGCGCATCCCGTGATGCTCGATTCCACTCTCGATCTCGAGGCCGGCCTGGTAGAGCGCCTTCATGAGGAACTCCACCCGCTCGGGTGACTCGTCGGTCTGCCAGTGGAAGGGGCCGCGGTGCGCCGCGGCGACCCGCCACGTGGCGATCAGCGATTCGAATCCGTCGATTGCGGAGCGCGTCAGGGCCTTGGGTGCCACCCGGCGCAGGTCGACGACCGCGTCGGCGGCGTAGTCGAGCCAGGCCAGTGCACTCGCTCGTGCCACGGGACCGATCTCGATCTTCACGCCGTTCAGTCTCGCGCCGTTTCCCGAAGGTTCTGGGCGTCGGCGCCGGGTTGGTACCCTCTCCGATCGCAACATCCTGCCGGGGCGTCCTACTGAGCGCCCGGCGGCCGCATCTCAACGGGGAGTTTTTGTGAACGAGCAGCAATTGGAGAAGGTCAAGTCCGCGCCGGGATTCATCGCAGCGCTGGATCAGAGCGGCGGCAGCACGCCGAAGGCCCTCGCGCTCTACGGCGTCGACGAGTCGGCCTTCTCCAACGACGACGAGATGTACACGGTGAT
>JAYUDQ010000298.1:0-13394 GCA_043739745.1 Acidimicrobiia bacterium
TCGTACCTTCGGTGTTCGCCATCGACCCGTTCCCTTTGGTGGCGCCGAACCAAGTGGGACCGTCCAATGCTGGACGAACAGATCGCAGCGCCAAGTAGGTTCAACGAATGACGAAGCGCACACGCGTTCATGGCCCAAGGTTCGTGACGGCCTCGATCCTGGGTGTGGCAGGGGTTGCGCATTTCGCACTACCCGCAGCTTTCGATCAGATCGTGCCGCGCTGGATGCCTGGGCCGCCTCGTCTGACCACGTACGTCAGCGGTGCAACCGAACTCGGAGTCGCTGCGCTCCTCCTGCGTCGCCGCTCACAGCGACTTGGCGGCTTACTCGCCATGGCAACGTTCATGGCTGTCTTTCCAGCGAACGTGCAATCGGCGCTCGACGGGGGCATCGCCGGGGTACTAACCCCGTTTGACTCCCCGCTTGTGGCGTGGCTTCGCTTGCCCCTCCAGATTCCGCTGATCTGGGTCGCGTGGCGCGCGGCCCGTCCGCGAGATGAGCGATGAACGCCCACCCCCACCGACCGTAGCGAAATGAGGCATCACGGATCAGCCGATACCGAGCCAAAGATCGGGCGGTTGGGACATGGCGGGGCTGGGTACGACGACACCCAGGAGTCCGCGACGTGTCGCCCCTCAAGCCCCGAACGTCGGGGCGCTTCTAGCCCTGTTGCTACTTGTCCCGGCCGTGGAGGGCTGTGCGGGCAAGAAGGGCACCCGGGCCCCGGGCGGCGAGTTCGGGAACGGGCCGAGAGCGGCTCCGGAGACGAACGCCGGACCCGGTCAAAGCAATGGATTGCGGCTGACGCTGGATCGTCGCTGGGCAGTTGACGGACGATCCGTTTCCTCGCGGAATACACCGTTCACCTCCATCGGGATTCAGCCTGTGTAGCGATGTCGCGCTTTTCGGCGCCGGCCGCTGGGCACCGACTCCTCCTCATGGCCGAGGATCACTAGGTCGCGTTCGGTTACGGGCCGATGGCGCCACAGCTCCTTCACCACGACGCTGAGCGCGCCGGCGAATGGCACCGACAGCAGCGCGCCGACCGCCCCGAAGAGCTCGGCCCCCAGCACCACGCTCAGCAGGACACCGAGCGGATTGACGTTCACCGTCCGGGACATCACCACCGTCTGCAGGACGCTGTTCTCGAACTGCTGATACAAGACGAAGAACACCAACGTGACGACACCGATCGTCGACGACGTAAGGAACGCGGCAGCCACGGCGACGATGGCGCCGAGCGTCGCGCCGACAAGTGGGATGAGGTCGGCGAAGGCCACCCACAACGCGAGCACGAGTGCGTTCGGCACACCGAGGATAGCGAGCAAGGCCAGCGCGGTGACCCCAGCGCAGGCGCTGATGAGGAGGTTCCCGATCATGTAGCCGCTGACCGATCGGGCGGCGTCGCGGGCGACCTCGCGGACCCGCTCGCGATGGCGTATCGGGATCGCTCGAGTGACTGTGTCGGCCAGCGATGACGACTGGGCGAGCATCAGTGCCGTCATCACGGTGACGGTCACGACGGCGAGAGCGCCGCGCAACGCGGCTGCGGCGTAGGTCGGCATCGAGTCCTGCACCGATTTCGCTGCATCGGTCAACGAACGCTGGTGGTCGCGCACGAGCTGCTCGAGGCGAAGCCGCTGGACGACGTGGCCAACCGGCCCCCGACCGCGCGTCGCCTGCCGCACTGTGCCGGGCAGGTCGGTCAGCGTGGCCACCAACTGGCTACGCACGGGCAGTATGAACAGGGAGAGCAGCCCGATGACGAGGAGAAGGACGGTCAACAACACCACCGCTATCGCCACGCTGTGACGGGCATGGGCGCGCACCTGCAACCAGGCGACCGGGCGGGCCAGCACGACGGCGATGAACCCGGCCACGACCGTCAGGATCACGACGCTCGACGCCCGGTAGATAACCAATGCCAGCATTAGCGCAGCCCCGACGATGACAACGAAGGCGACCATGGAACGCCATGGAACGCCCGCCCAGCCTCCCGCCGCCGATCCCGACACCCCTTCCGCCGCCGTGGTCGCAGACGCCGAGGTGCTCGAGGACCCGCCCGCCCCCGACGGCACAATCAGCGTCCCGGAGGAAAGACGAGCGGGCACTCCCGACTCCGGAACGGTCCCATCAGGCATCAGTAGCAGATACCCGAAACCGACCTGTCGAAACGAAGCGCGACGGCGAGCTGTTCACAGCTACCCGGCGGGAAGAAGTGAAGGCGCCGATTTGGGAAAGTTCGCCACATCCTCCTCCTCGGTGCCCGACGCCACGAACGAGCCGACAACCACCAAGGCGATCACGGCGAAGGTTGTCGCCGGCCCGAGCGGCCCCCGCGGACACGTGCTTCTGGAGGACGAGCAGTGCAATGACGAGCGCGCTCACCGGCTGCACGGCGGTGAGCGCTGGCAACGAGTACCGGAGCGGTGCGAGACGATCGGCGCGGTGGAGCAAGACGTTTCCGAGCACGGCTGCGCCGAGGTATCCGAGGACGCTCGCGAGCACGAGCACGGTCATGCCTCGGGCGGACCACACGGTGGTTGCGTCCTTCAGGAATGCAGCATCGAACGAGAACAAGATCCCGGTCCCGACCGCGAGCACCGACGCCTCGATCGTTCCGGTTCCCCGAGTGGGCGCCCGGCGCCCGGCGCCCAGCGCTCAGCGCTCAGCGCTCAGCGCTCAGCGATTCCGAACGTCGTCGAGCATGTAGTTGCCTGCTTCGACGGAACAGAGGGCGGCCTGTTCGTCGAAGACGACACCGACGGGATCACCGCCGTCTGCCACGATACGGACTTGCTGCTTGAACTGACGTCGGACCATCGAGACTCCTCGGTCAGTGGATGCCAGGTGCTCCTCTGAATGGCCGGTGATCGCACCCTGGCCGACTTGGGCCTCGTAGTCGCCGGGAAAGATCTGATGCTCGTCGTCTGAGAGCTCGAACCAGGACCTGTCGCCGTCATACACGGGTAGCCCCTGGGCGGGAACCGACCGCGGCTTGCGGAGCATTGCGTAGACCTTTGTGTGCTCGTCATCTATTGGCACCGCCCATGACAGATTGTTGGTCTTGCCGAGGACGGAGAGCGTTGGCGTGGGAATGATCCGCATGTTCGGCATCCGTGTCTCGGTGATCCGCCGAAGGATCGTGCCGTTGTCGAGTTGGCGGTCGGCTGTGGCCTGCACGCCGTGGTCGGTGAGCTGGAAATCGATCTGCGGCCAGTTCTGCAGATCCGGATGGAACTGTGGCCCACTGATCGCGTTGTGGAGGATGAACACGTGGTACGGGTCCATGGAGTTCTCGTGGGTCTGGAACCAGTTGCACGGCGCTATGACCGGCCCGCCGAAGGCGAAGTGGTCCACGACAACCAGTTCCTCGTCGTCGCTTAGATCTTCGAATATGTCGTAGCGGGGGAACGCCGGGCGGCGTGCTGCGGGACCCATGTACGTGAACACGAGGCCGCCGAACTCCTTGACCGGATACCACGGCTGTCGGTAGCCGGGGTTGTCCCGGTTGCGACCGCCGTCGGGCTCGCACGGCTGATCGATGCAGTTCCCCTCCGTGTCGAACAGCCATCCGTGGTAGCAGCAGCGGATGCCGGCGTGCTCCACCTTCCCGAAGTAGAGCGACGTCCCACGGTGACAGCATCGGGGGTACACGAGCCCGGCGCGGCCTTCGAGATCGCGGAAGAGCACGAGATCCTCGCCGAGCATGCGCACATTGCGGGGCCGGGCGGTCGCTTCCTCGCTGCGGGCGAAGGGCTGCCAATATCGCCGCAACAGCTCACCGCCGGGGGTCCCGGCGCACACGTGGGCCAGTTCGGGGTCGAACGTCGGGGCGGTTCTGCCGTACGCGGTGCCGGTATCCATCCGCCGAATCTTCCACATTGAGGCACGGGCCCGAAGTTGCGGCGATCCGAGAGAGGCCCATCGCGTGTCGCCCAGCAGTTGCGTGCCTCCCGGTTCTGGGCTCGAATGGGAAATCGATCCTGACCGCAATGCCGCGTTGCTCGCCTCCGTAGTCGACAGCGGGCCCGATGGCGTCATCGTTGTGGACCGCGAGGGCCGGGTTGTGCTGGCGAACCGGACTGCGTCCGGCCTGTTCGGCTACGTGAACGAGGAGTTCGTCGGTATCCAAGTCGATACACTCGTGCCTTCCCGGCATCGCGCTGGCCACCGCGCCCACCGTTTGGGTTTCGAACGGCGACCCGGCGCGCGGCCGATGGGCATCGGACTCGACCTGCAGGCCCAACGCAAGGACGGGTCGGCGTTCCCGGTCGAGATCAGCCTTGCCGGGGTGGTGGTGCTCGGTGAGCGCTTCACGATTGCGACGGTGCGCGATGTGACCGAGCGGAGGGCCATGCGACTCGAGCTGGCCCGCTACGGCCGAGCCCTCGACACGACGAACGACGCCATCTTCCTGGTCGGCTCGTCGGACTACGTCATCCAGTACGTCAACGTCGGCACGACGGCATTGACCGGGTACTCGCGCGACGAACTGGTCGGTGCGCCGATCGAACTGTTCACCACCCCGGGCGATCGCAAGCGGTTCTCCGAGCATGTGCGCCCGCTGGTCGAGTCCACGGCGCCGGTGACGACGTTCGCGGCATGGATCATCCGCAAGGACAGCCGAACGATCGAGATCGAATCCGCGGTGACCCTCCTCGAGGTCGAAGGGGAGAGCTCGGTGTTCGTGCTCGTGGCCCGTGACGTCACGGAACGCAACGGCGCCGAACGCGAGCTGCTCTCGCAACGCGATCACTACGCCCGACTGCTCGGGCTGCTGGACGAGGGCATGATCGAAATGACGCTCGACGGTCGGCGCTCGTCCGTGAACGACCGCTTCTGTTCCATGGTCGGAATGACCCGCGACGCAATCCTTTCGGCGCGTGCACCGCTGCCTTGGCATCCGCCCGACCGGGTCGAAGAGAACGAATCCGTCGAGGCCTCGGCGATGGCGGGTGACGACTTCCAAGCTGAGCTGGAGTTCGTGGCCAGCGACGGACGACGCTTCCCGGTCCTGCTCACCAAGGTGGTGCTGAGTGACGGCGAGGGCAAACCATCCTCGATGTTCATGACCTTCCGGGACCTGGCCGAGGAACGCCGAGCGGCCACGTCGCTGGCCGATGTGACCGCGCAGCTCGCGTTGGTCGCGGATCGTGAGCGCATCGCCAGGGATTTGCACGACCACGTGATCCAGCAGCTGTTCGCCATCGGGCTCACCCTCGAGGGTCTGTTGGTCCGACAGCCCGACGAGACGGCGAAGGAGCGTCTCGTGCGGTCGATTGCGCAGCTCGACCGAACGATGAAGGAAGTCCGCTCGTCGATCTTCGAACTGTCGAACGACGATGACAAGGGCACGTTTCGAAGCCAGATCCACGATGTCCTTGCCGACAGTGCGGATGTTCTCGGGTTCCGACCGACCCTCGCCATCGACGCTGCTGTTGACCAGCTCGCCGCCACCGAGGTCCTGGCCGACGTGGTGGCCGTCGTCCGCGAAGCGCTGTCCAACGTGGTGAAGCATGCGCAAGCCAGCGAAGTGTCGGTTGACGTGCTCCTGCGCGACGACCTCGTTGCGGTCGTCGTAGCTGACAATGGCATCGGCATCGCGACCGAGCCGCACAACGGACGTGGGCTCGGCAACCTCCGAGTGCGGGCCGAGCGGCTCGGCGGGGTTTGCGTCGTCGAGCGGGGTGTCGAGTCCGGCACGGTCGTCCGCTGGACGGTGCCCGCCTCGCGCCGGTGACCCGGATGCGCTTTGTTGGATCAGATCGTGCTGAACGCCGGGGATTGGTGCTGAACGGCTCTATCCGCGCCGCGCTGCGAGCCGCAGCATTGCGCGATGACCGAAACTTCATCGCTCGACGTGCCGAATGCGTCGGCCATGGCGTTTTCGAAGCTCTTCGTGGTTTCCGACGGCGAGGCGCCGGCCGCAGGCGTGCTCGACGCGGCGAAGCGGCTTTCTATCCGGGGAAGCCTTCCCGTGGAGATCCTCACCGTGGGCAGTCCGGGAATTCCGAGTGTTCGTGCGCGCGACGACATGCAACGGGTGTGTGAGCGCATCGGGTTGCGGACGCGGATCACGGTCCTGCACTCGAATGCCGTTCCTGAAGCTGTGGAGGATCGTGTCGGCTCGTGGGTGCGGCGAGAAGCGGGTTGCGGGAGGTACCCCCGCCCCCTCCTCTGCCTCGCCACGCATGCCCGTGGTCCGATCCTTGGCATCGTGCTCGGGAGCGTCAGCGAAACGATCATGCGCATGACTCGCTACCCGATGCTCCTGATCGGACCGCGCGCCCGCGCCATCACGACGTTCTCCGAGCGGCTTCTGGTCTGCGACGACGCAACGCAGGAAAGCGCCGGCATTCTCGACGTTGCGCAGAGCTGGGTGCAGTCGTTCGGCGGCACCGTTCACCTGTTCTGCGTGAATGGGCCGGGTGAGGATGATCGCGTGGCGCGACGTCACCTCCGGGCCGCCCGCGAGTGGATGGAGCAACGCGACCTCATGTGTCAGACGGAGCTGTTCGAGGCGTCCTCGGTGCCGGGGGCGATCTTGGAGACGGCGAAGCGGTTCGGCATCTCGGCCATCACCATGACCACACGGGGTTCGAGCCCGATTCGCCGTCTGCAGCTCGGCAGCACGGCCTTGGAAGTTGTCGCCGGAGCGGCGCGGCCGGTGCTACTGCTCAACCCGCATGGTTTCCGAACAGGCGATATCTCCGACGGTTTGTGATCCTCGATGATCGCTGATGTTCGATGGTCTGTGACCTTCGACTCTAGGAACGTCGACCAGAACAAGGCAGGCTTTGGGCCGTGACGCCCTCTACCCCGAAGATCCGCGTGTTCCTGCTCGATGATCACGAGATGGTGCGCACCGGAGTACGTGACACGCTCGAGGACACGGGCGACTTCATCGTGGTCGGCGAGGCAGCCACCGCGGCCGAGGCGATGCACCGGATCCCGGCCACGATGCCCGACGTCGCCGTGCTCGACGTGCGTCTCCCCGATGGGAACGGCGTGGAGGTCTGTCGTGATGTCCGGGCGCTGATGCCGAACCTCGGCTGCCTGATGCTCACGTCGTTCTCCGACGACGATGCGGTCTTCGATGCGATCATGGCCGGGGCATCCGGGTACCTGCTGAAGCAGATCGGTTCGGCGGCGCTTATCGATGCCGTGAGAAGAGTCGCTGCAGGCCAGTCGCTCCTCGACCCGGCCGTCACGGCGAAAGTGCTCGATCGCATCCGCAACGGCGACGACGATGCGAACGTTCTGGACAAGCTGACACCCCAGGAGCGACTCATCCTCGACGGCATCGGCCGGGGTCTCACGAACCGTCAGATCGGTGAGGAGTTGTTCCTGGCCGAGAAGACCGTGAAGAACTACGTGTCGCACCTGCTCACCAAGCTGGGCTTTCGCCGTCGCACCGAAGTCGCAGCCCTGTCGGCCCGTCTCGACGAGCGCCGGTCGCGGATCACGAATCACTGAACGCGGAGCAGGTGCGTAGCGCTGCCTCGGCGATCGCGAGATCCTCTCGGCTCTTCACCACGAGCACCTGAACTGCGGCTCGTGGCGCCGACACGTCGGTGTCGCCGGTCGCCGTGTCGTTGTGGTCTGCGTCGATGCGCACGCCGGCGAATACGAATCGTGCTGCGACGCGGGCCCGCACTTCGCTCGAGTGCTCGCCGATGCCGCCGGTGAAGACGAGCGCATCCAGCGTGCCGAGAGCGGCGGCCATTGCGCCGACTCCGGATGCGATCCGGTGCACGAACACGTCGATCGCCAGCTGCGCCCGCGCATCCCCCGCCTCCCTGGCGGCGGTCACGGTGCGCAGATCGCTGCTGATGCCGGAGAGCCCGAGCAGTCCGGAATGCCGTTCGAGCATGTCGTCCAACTCATCCGCAGAAGTTCCGGTTCGGAGCAGGTGCAGTATCAGGCCGGGGTCGACGGCACCCGAACGCGTGGCCATCACGAGACCGTCGAGCGGCGTGAATCCCATGGTGGTGTCAATGCTGCGGCCGCGGTCGATTGCGGCGATCGAACAGCCGCCGCCCAGATGACAGGTGACGAGCCGGAGGCCGGTGATCGGCCGTTGCAGGATCTCGGCCGCACGGTGAGCCGCCGATTGGTGGCTGATGCCATGGAAGCCGTAACGGCGCAGGCCCTGCCCGATCCATTCGTACGGGCCGCCATACGCGGCGGCGGACAGTGGCATCGTGCGGTGGAAGGTGGTGTCGAAGACGGCGACCTGAGGCACTGCCGGATCGACGACCTGCCGTGTTGCGGCGATGCCGTCGAGCCCCGCCTGGTTGTGGAGTGGCGCCAGGGCAGCGATGGCGCGGATGGCGTCTTCGACCGATGCGTCGAGGATTGCTGGGCCGTCGAAGCGGTCGGCGCCGTGCACGATGCGGTGGCCGACCGCAGCGAGGGTGGCGGCATCGATTGGCGCGGCGCGGAGTTGGCGCTCGATTTCGTCGGCACGTTCTCCGGCGTTCCCGACCGGAGCATTTGTCGACCACAGCTCCCTGAGTTGACCCGATGGCGCGGATCGGTCCGCTGCGGTTCGGTAGAGGCCGAGCTTGACGGATGTCGAACCGGTGTTGACGACGAGGACGGTCGCGTCAGGCATCCCACTGCCAGCTGCGGATGTCAGGGAGGTCCTGACCGACCGTGCGGATGTAGCTGCGGTGGCGGACCAGCTCGTTGGCCATGTGCTCACGTAAGTACGCGCCGGCCGGGCCGACCTCAGGGACGCGGTCGATGACGTCCATGACGAGATGGAAGCGGTCGATGCGGTTGAGGACGCACATGTCGAAAGGCGTCGTGGTGGTGCCTTCCTCGATGTAACCGCGGACGTGGAGCTGGTCGTGGTTGTGGCGTCGGTAGGTCAGGCGGTGGATGAGCCATGGGTAGCCGTGGAAGTTGAACAGCACCGGCCGGTCGACACCGAAGAGGGCGTCGTAGTGATGGTCGCTCAACCCGTGCGGATGCTCGCCTTCGGGCTGGAGGGCCATGAGATCGACAACGTTCACGACCCGAACCCGAACGTGGGGCACGTGCTTGCGGAGGATGTCGACGGCGGCGAGTGTTTCGAGGGTCGGCACATCGCCGCAGCAGGCCATGACCACGTCGGGCGCAACGCCGGAGTCGTTGCTGGCCCATTCCCAGATGCCGACGCCTTTCGCGCAGTGGGCAACGGCTTGGTCGATGTCGAGGAACTGCAGCGCAGGCTGCTTGCCGGCCACGATGACGTTCACCTGCTGTCGGCTGCGGAGACAGTGGTCAGCGACTGACAACAACGTGTTGGCATCGGGCGGCAGGTAGACGCGGACGTGCTCGGCCTTCTTGTTGACGACATGGTCGATGAAGCCTGGGTCCTGGTGGCTGAAGCCGTTGTGGTCCTGACGCCAAACATGCGAGGTGAGGAGGTAGTTGAGCGACGCGATCTTGGGTCGCCATTCCAGCTGGCTCGACACCTTGAGCCATTTGGCGTGTTGGTTGAACATCGAGTCGACGATGTGGATGAAAGCCTCGTAGCAGGAGAACAGGCCATGACGCCCGGTGAGGAGGTAGCCCTCGAGCCAGCCCTGACACGTGTGCTCGGAGAGGATCTCCATGACGCGTCCGCCCGGCGACAGGTGCAGCTCCGTGTCGGCGTCGGATGTCTCAGCCATCCAGGCGCGCCCGGTCGCCTCGAACAGGTCGCCCAGCCGGTTCGACGCGGTCTCGTCCGGACCGAACACCCGGAAGTTCCGCTGGTCGGCGTTGGCCACCATGACGTCTCTCAGGAATGTACCGAGCGCACGGGTGGATTCGGCCGTGACGACGCCGGGATGCCCGACGCTCACCGCGTAGTCGCGGTAGTCGGGAAGCCGCAGCGGGCGAAGCAGCCGGCCGCCGTTGGCGTGGGGGTTGGCGCCCATGCGCCGGTCGCCCTCCGGTACCAGTGCACGGACCGAAGCGAGCACTCGGCCGTCGGCGTCGAAGAGCTCTTCCGGTCGGTAGCTGCGCATCCACGCTTCGAGCAGTGCGAGGTGGTGGGGGTGGTCTGCGTCGACGCTCAAGGGAAGCTGGTGTGCCCGCCAGGTACCTTCGACCGTTACTCCGTCGACCGACGCAGGCCCGGTCCAGCCCTTGGGCGTTCGCAGCACGATGCATGGCCAGCGGGGTCGCGTGCCGGACGATGCGCCGACGGCTCGGGCGCCGGCCTGGATGGCGGCGATCGCGTCGCACGCCGTGTCGAAGGTCGCGGCCAGCTGCTGATGCACGTCGTCGGGCTCGTCACCGGCGACCTCATAGGGTTCCCATCCGTAGCCGCGCAGCAGGCTGGCCAGCTCGCCCGAGGCGAGGCGCGACAAGACGGTCGGGTTGGCGATCTTGTAGCCGTTCAGGTGCAGGATCGGAAGCACGGCGCCGTCGGTGGCGGGGTCGAGGAACTTGTTCGAGTGCCAGCTTGCGGCGAGTGGTCCGGTCTCCGCCTCGCCGTCGCCGATCACGCAGGCCACCAGGAGGTCCGGATTGTCGAAGGCCGCACCGAACGCGTGTGACAGCGAGTAGCCGAGCTCGCCGCCTTCGTGTATCGAGCCCGGCGTCTCCGGGGCGGCATGGCTGGGGATGCCACCCGGGAACGAGAACTGTTTGCACAAGCGGGCGAGACCTTCCGTATCGAGTCCGATGTCGGGATAGATCTCGCTGTACGTGCCTTCGAGATAGGTGCTCGCCACGAGACCCGGCCCGCCGTGACCCGGCCCGGCGATGAACACGACGTTGAGATCACGGGTCTTGATGACGCGATTCAAGTGGGCATACAAGATGTTCAATCCGGGCGTCGTGCCCCAGTGCCCGAGGAGGCGGGGCTTGACATGGTCCAGCGTCAGCGGCTCACGCAGGAGCGGGTTGGCGAGCAGATAGATCTGCCCGACCGACAGATAGTTCGCGGCCCGCCACCACGCGTCGATGGCGGTGAGCTCCTTTGCGCTGAGGGGGTTGCATCGTGCTTCGGGGACTTCGGTCATCGACAAGCCAGGCTCCGGTTCAATTCTCGGTCGATGCATCGTCGCCAGGTCGGCCGGTGATCGCTAGGGACCAAGGTCCTCTTTTCGGGGCCGCCCGGCCGCGCCCCCCGGGGTGCACCGGGCGCCCGCGGTGCCGGAGTGGCCGACGGCGGCTGCGGTAGGGACCAAGGTCCCTACCGCTCAACTCGTAGTTCTGCGCACACTCAGATCATGCAGGCCTTGAGGAACCACACCCCAAAGGACATTCGATGAGCGCAGCCGATAGCACCGTCAAGCCCCATGTCCTCGTCGGCGTCGATGGCTCACCGAACAGCATCAAGGCCCTACGTGCCGGGCTGCAGGAGGCGTCGTGGCGTGGCATCGAGTGCCGCGCCGTCCTGGCGTGGACCTACCCCGTCATGTACGGCATGGAGGGTGGCGTCTATGCGATCGAGCCGGCCACGCTGGAGAAGTCCGCATCCGATTCGCTTGAAGGCTCGATTGCCGCGGCATTCCCGGACGTGGCTGAGCGGGCCTCCATCAAACGCTTCACCGTGGGCGGCTCGCCGGCCGAGACGCTCATCGAGGAGTCCAAGACGGCGGAGCTCCTCGTCGTCGGAGCCCGCGGACATGGCGGCTTTCTCGGGCTGCTCCTGGGATCGGTCAGCTCGCAGGTCGTCAAGCACGCGCATTGCCCTGTGCTCATCCTGCCGCCGGACAGCCACTGAGCTCAATACGGCGAAATGGGCAGTCGAACCACGAATCGGCCGCCCTCGAGGCTCGGTTCGGCCATGATCGTTCCGTCGTGACGCCCGATGATCTCCCGGGCGATGGCGAGTCCGAGCCCGGATCCCCCGGTGTGACGGCTCCGAGAACTGTCGAGCCGGGCGAAGCGTTCGAAGATGCGCTCTGACGCCTCCGGCGCTACGCCCGGCCCATCGTCGCTGATCACCAACTCGGCGTGTGTCGGACCGCGGTGCAGTTGTGCGACCACCGTTTCACTGGCGTATCGCACGGCGTTGTCGAGCAGGTTCCTCACGACACGAGCGATTTGCTCCGGGTTGGCCTGAACCTCCACAGGTGTCACCCCGGATACGTCGAGACCGACGCTCACCCGAGTCCGCAGTCGGGCCACCTCGGCGAGCACAATGTCGTCGAGGTCGACCGTGCGGCGCAGTGGCGGCGCGGCATCGTCGTCGTTCTTGGCCAGGAACAGCAGGTCACCCACGAGATTTGCCATTCGCTGGTTGTCGGCCACCAACCCGTCGGCGATCTCCCTCCACTCCGCCGAATCCGGGTGTGCAAGCGCCACTTCGAGATCTGCCAGGCTCGATGCAAGCGGACTTTGAAGCTCGTGAGAGGCATCGGCCACGAATCTGCGCTGGCGCTCGGAGGAGGACTGGAGCCTGGTCAGCATCAGGTTCATGCCCCTTGCGAGGCGCCCGATCTCGTCGTTGGTCGATGGTTCCGGTACCCGGCGAGCGAGGTCTCCTTCGCCGATGTCGCGCACCTGCCTTGCAATGCTGTCCACGGGTCGCAATGCCCGCCCGACGACGTGCCAGGTAGTGATGCCGACGATCAGAAGGAGGAGGGGAAAGACGACGCGGAGGATGGCGCGGACCGCGCCGACGTTGTCGTGAACCTGATCGAGACTGACGGCCACGTATATCGTGATCGGTCCCTTCAGCGTCTGTGCTCCGAAGGCGACCACGCGAAACGGGTCCCCACGTTGATCGCCGGTAATTGGAAGGGTCGCACTCGTTTCATTCTGCGTTCCGCCGAGCGCTGGGTGCAGTCGGGAGAGCCGAGAGTCGTCGATCACCTGAGCGCTGGCGGCAAGGCTTCGGCCGTTTCCGTCGACGACCTGAACGACTGCGCCCTTCTCCCCCGAGTCGGGCAGCCGTGACGGCAGCTTCGTCTGCTGCGCGAGCAACGCGAGCTCCTCGGCACGAGCCCGTGCGGTGTTCACCACGTTCCTTCCGAGCGTGTTGTCGAGTACGACGAGGACCAGAACCCCGGTCACGGACAGGGAGATTGCGACGACCAGGCATGCGGCCGCCGTCGTCCGCGACCTGATGGTGACCAATCGGCTCGTCACCTGCTACCCGCCATCGGGGTCGAGTCGATAGCCCACCAACCGCAGCGTCTGGATGCTGGAACGTCCGAATGGCACGTCGAGTTTCCTGCGGAGGTAGCCGATGTACACCTCCACGACGTTTTGGTCCATGTCGTAGGCGTCGTCCCACACATGCTCGAGGATCTCGGTCTTGGAGAGCGCCTCGCCGACCCGTGTCATCAGAAACTCGAGTAACCCGAACTGCCGGGGGGTGAGCTCGATCTCGACATCTCCCCGCCAGCAGCGATGCAGCGCGGGGTCGAGGCGGATATCACCAGCGTTGAGCACCGTCG
>JAYUDQ010000299.1:0-2053 GCA_043739745.1 Acidimicrobiia bacterium
GTCGCCCGATCGCCGCTCCGCGTGATCGACACGAAGACGGTGCACATCGGCTGCAACTGGAAGATCTTCGCCGAGGGTTTCCTCGAGGTGTACCACGCCCGCACCATCCATCCGACGACCGTGGGTCCGACGCTCGACACGCGGGGAACGGTGATTTCACTCTTCGACCATGGGCACCAAAACATGCTGTCACCGGTCAAGGCCGGCACGCGCAACGATGGTCGTGAGACGTTGCGCACGCTCGAACATCTGCCACCATTGATGCACGAAGACATCAACCCGGCGCATGGCATTTTCCCCAACGTCATCAGCCCGCTCGATGCGAGAGGTTTCCCCTTCCTCGTGCTGTGGCCCGAGGCCATCGACCGCACTCGACTCGACATCGTCTGGTTCGCGGCCGACTGGGGCGAGGGGCCGCTGCCCGACGCGGAGATCTGGCAGAAGCGCCTCGACCGATTCGACTTGGTGATGGACGAGGACTACCGCAACCTCGAACCCATTCAGCGGTCGATGGAGTTTGCCGCCCATAGTGGTCAGGCAATCAACTATCAGGAGCGCCGCATCTGGCACGTGCATGCTTGGATCGACAAGGTGATCGGCGCCGACCGCATTGCCGAAGCCCTGCGGGTTCCGGACATTCTTTCCGATTGGGTCGAGAAGATCTAACGTACGTTCGCCCTTCGCCGTGAGAGTGGAACCGAGGAGTTACTGATGACGACATCGAAATGGATCATCGACACCGAGCCGAGCCGGCGTCTGCCGGTGTACACGCGGATGAACGCCAACGATGTCTTGTCCGATCCCATTACGCCACTCGGTGCGAGCATGGCATGGATTCCACACATCTTCCGCGGTTGGTGTTCCGGGTATGCCGCCACCGGTGCCTACGAGCCCGCCGATTTCGAGCAGCCCACCGGTTCCGGCGGGTTCTTCTACGGCTACCTCTACGTCAACCTCTCCGCGACGCGACTGTTCGGCATCCGCACCGGGGTCGGCGTCGAGGTGGTCGACGCGATGTGGTTCGGCGGGCATCCCGATCTGCCTCCGCACGTTCCGAGTCCGCGCGACCATTCCGATGCGTGCTCGGCAAAGGCTGCCGAGTTCGCCACATGGGCGATGACCGCGACGACCTATCCCGACCTCGAAGAGGATCGGGCGATTGCCGCGATGCTTCGGGCACAACGCCCCGATCTCGCCACCATCACCGACGGCGCGCTCATCGCACGAGCCCGTTCGGTACTGGCGTACGAGCGGCTCGTCTGGCGCGGCGAGGTGGTTGGTGGTGTCGGCGGCGCAATCGGTCCTGGTGCACTTGCCCAGCTGTTGGCAGGTGCCGATCCCACGTTGATCGTGAAACTGGTGGGTCAGGCGGGCGATGTCGACTCGGCGGCTCCCGCATTCGCACTGTGGGAGCTGTCGCGGCACGTGCGCGCCGATGCCGGACTCACTTTCGAGTTCGACCAAGGGATCGACGGTCTGCGCGATCGCATCCATGCCGGCTTTCCCGAATTTGACGGACAGTTCAGCGAGTTTCTCTACGACTACGGATACCGCGGCCCGAACGAGTGGGACCTCGGCTCGGAGAGCTGGGAGACGCGGCCGGAGCTGGTGCTCGCCCTCATCGAGCGCCTGCGGGTCGTCGACGCCCACGCTTCACCGGCAGCCCGTGCGCACGCTCAACAACAGCTGGGCGAGCAGGCAATGGCTGCGGCGATCGCTCAGGTCGGCGACGATCCCGAGGCGTTGGCGACACTGCGCGCGGCATCCGAGTCGGCTCGCCGGTTCGCGGCATGGCGCGAGCGGGGGAAGTCGAATTGCATCCGAGTGATCCACGAGGCGCGGGTTGCACTGCTCGAGCTCGGCCGCCGGCTGCACGAGCGCGGCGCGCTCGAACATCCGCATGACATCTTCATGGCGCTCGATGACGAGCTCGACTACCTGTTGCTCGACCCCAGCTACCTGCGCGAGCGGCTGATCGATCGCCAGCGGCAATGGAAGCAGTTGTTCGGCCTCGACCTGCCGATGTTCATCGACACTTCCAAGCCGATCGCGC
>JAYUDQ010000300.1:0-13365 GCA_043739745.1 Acidimicrobiia bacterium
GCTTTCGCCCATTGCGCAAGATTCCCCACTGCTGCCTCCCGTAGGAGTCTGGGCCGTGTCTCAGTCCCAGTGTGGCTGGTCGTCCTCTCAGACCAGCTAGCCGTCGTCGCCTTGGTGAGCCGTTACCTCACCAACTAGCTGATAGCCCGCGAGACCCTCTCGAAGCGGAATCCATTTCTTCACCCGGCCATGCGACCAGATGGAGATATCGGGTATTAGCAGTCGTTTCCAACTGTTATCCCCGTCTTCGAGGCAGGTTTCTCACGTGTTACTCACCCGTTCGCCACTAATACACCAAGGGTATTGCTACCAATGATGCATCCGTTCGACTTGCATGTGTTAAGCACGCCGCCAGCGTTCGTCCTGAGCCAGGATCAAACTCTCCATCGAAATCTCACTGCACCGATTGCTCGGCTCAGCTTGAAGATTGAGAGCCGGTTCAACCACCACACGTGGTGGAGAACCAACTGGCACAAGGAAAACGTGACTTCACTTAATAAGTTTGTCCGTTCAATCCAAGTGCTTTACTACTTTTATACAATCGACGTAGCCTTTTCGGGTACGCCAATCGCACGAACTCTTGGTTTCCTCTGTTTCGTTTTCAAGGAGCAGCATCCGCTCGTAAGAACCCGGCCCGCAACAAGAAAGTCGCAGCGGTAAGGTTCCAGTGGAGCGGGGCGTCACCGTAGCGCACTTTCCGCAGGGTCGAACACACTCGCAGACTGCCGAGTGAGGATCGGACCGGTGGGGGGTGCCGGTGAAGCGAGGGCAAACTCTAGGGAAGTGGCAGGGGTCTGTCAAGCAGAATCTTCGCGGCAGTACGATCTGTTCCCGTGAACGACTTCCTGGACGAGCTCGAATGGCGTGGCCTGCTGCACCAGGCCTCGGATCTCGAAGCGCTCCGCGCCCACCTGGCCGGCGGGCGCCGTCGGGCCTACATCGGTTTCGACCCGACCGCGGACAGCCTCACCATCGGCAACCTCTGCACGCTCATGTTGCTCGCCCACTTCCAGCGGGCCGGTCACGATCCGGTGGTCGTCGCAGGTGGTGGCACCGGCCTCATCGGCGACCCGGGCGGGAAGAGCGCTGAACGTCCACTGTTGCCGATGGAGACTGTTGGCGCGAATGTCGACTCGCAGAAGCGGATCTACAGCGCGCTACTCCCGGGGGCGCAGGTGCTGAACAATGCCGACTGGCTGGTCGGGCTCTCCTACGTCGAAGTTCTCCGTGACGTCGGCAAGCACTTCTCCGTGAACGAGATGGTCAAGCGAGACTCGATCCGCAACCGACTGGAAGCCGACGGGATCAGTTATACGGAATTCAGCTACATGATTCTCCAGTCGTACGACTTCGCCCACCTCTTCGCCGAGCACGGAGTGACGTTGCAAATGGGAGGCTCCGACCAGTGGGGGAACATCGTGTCGGGCACGGATCTGATACGCAGGCTTCATGGCGGCACGGCCTTCGCGCTCACAACGCCGCTGCTCACGAAGGCCGATGGGTCCAAGTTCGGCAAGAGCGAAACCGGTGCGGTGTGGCTCACCGCCGATCGCACCAGCCCATATGCGTTCCACCAGTTCTGGCTCAATGCGGACGACGGGGACATGAACCGATACCTGCGGACGTTCACCTTCCTCGGTCGTGAGGAGATCGAAGTACTCGTCGAGCAGTCGATTTCCAACCCGGGCGCTCGGCTGGCCCAACGTCGTCTCGCCGACGAAGTGACCACGATGCTGCACGGCGCGCAGGCGTGTGATCGTGCGGTCGCCGCGGGCCGCGCCCTCTTCACCGGGGACGTGCGCTCGCTCGATGCGCAGACGCTGGCCGATGTGTTCGCGGACGTTGGCTCCAGCTCACACGACCGTGCCGCTTTGGCCGTCCCCGGCGATCCCGTCGACCTGCTCGTCGCTACCGGCTTGGCCTCGAGCCGCCGTGAGGCGCGCGAGTTCCTGGCCAATGGCTCGATCAGCGTCAACGGCGATCGGGTCGGGCCGGATACCCGCATCGACGAATCGCTCCTGCTCCACGGCGACACGATGCTCCTGCGCCGGGGAAAGAAGAATTGGCACGTTGCCCGCTGGCGCTGAACCGGGCGGTCTAGAGAGGGCTCAGCAGGGACCGCCCGAGTGGGCGACACCGTCCTTGTCGAGCCAGGCAATGGCATCGACGGTGATCTGGGTTCCGCCGGCACTCACGTAGAACGCGGCGCGGGCATCAGTCCCGACCGGCACGACGAACTGGCCGGTGGTCGACTGCCCCGGCGCCATGGACAGCGTGAGTGCGGGGCTCTGCCCACCCGTTGGTACCACCGTGATCTCGAGGGGACCGTTCGCCTGCGACGAGCCGACGGCGAGGACGACGCCCGTCGGCGGGATCGCCGCCCCGAGTGCTGCAGGCACCTTCGCGATCCCGACCGCCGGCAGGTCGAAGGGCCGGGCCGGAGTCACCTCACCCTGCAGGCCCCCCAGACCGCTCACGGTGTCGAGCACGCGGCACGTCTCCAGCGGAATGGCCGACGGTTCCGGCGCCGCTGCGGTCGTTGTCACGATCCATCCGACCACCGACACGGCAAGTCCGGCAGGGCCCGCAGTGGTGGCCACCTTCACCAGACCGCCCGAGCCGACCGGCACCGCGATCCGGCTGACGGTCGTCGCACCAGCCGCAAACGCCACCGACGTGGAGACGACGGCCCGGGCGAAGTCTGGCGCCACCGGGGTGAGCGTGACCTTGCCGGGAGTGCTCGGGTTGGCCACGGACACATCGACGATGACCGTGCCGGTGCCCGACGCGGCGAGCCCGCTGGCGCCGCGGACATCAGCTTCGACCCTCCCGCCCGCTGCCAGCTTGGCCACTTCGGCTGCCCCGAGGTCAAGCACGCGTCCTGCGCCGGGGATGAACACCGTCCCCTTGACGGTCTTGACGGGAAGTGTCGAGCTGGTCGCCGTGGCGGCCGCGGGTTTGGCTGTGGTGGTCGGCAGTCCGGCCGCGCCGACAGGGGTGGATGTCGAGGACGCCGACGCGGTCGAGCCGGTCTTCTTCTTCTTCGTGGTCGTCGTCGCCGATGCCTTCTTCGTGGTCGTCGATGTGGCCGCCGGTGCAGGCAAGCTCAGGGCAACCGCGGCCGCACCGGCGACTGCCAGCACAACCAGCGAACGGGCAGACCTGGACTTCGTCGTCATCCGCGTCACCCTAGTGAACCGTTCCAGCGCGTCGGTGGTACCGATGTTCACTTCGCCGTCGAACAGGCTCGCCGTCCGACCTGACGGTGCGGCACGAAAGAGTGCCCATTCAGCCGACCAGGAACCGCCACGGACGATCAACCGCTTTGCTGATGCCGACCCGAGGTGTCGTCACGATCGTGGTCGGCGTCGGTGTGCCGTCGTCGGCAATGCGGATCTCGGCCGAGTCGGCGAGAAGATCGACGCCGTTGGCCGAACCGTCGAGACCGAGCGCCTGCGCCAGCTTCGCCGGGCCGTTCGTGAGGTCGCGGTCCCGACGCGCCGCCTTGCGCACGGCACGCATTGCATCCACGCCGGTCAGCGGTAGCCCGGCCCGCAGCAGGACAGCCTCGCCGGTGCCATCGGCACCGGTGACGACGTTGGCGCACCAGTGCATGCCGTAGGTGAAGTACACGTAGAGGACACCGGCCGGGCCGAACATCACCGCCGTGCGGGGGGTCGGACCCCGGAACGAGTGGCTCGCCGGATCGTCACCGAGGTACGCCTCGGTCTCGGTGATGCGGACGGACCGATCCCCCACCACGAGCACCTTGTGGAGCAGATCGGGGGCGACCTCGAGCGCGCTGCGGGCGAAGAACGCACGGCCTAGCGCCGCGGAGCGGAAATCCCCCGGCGGGACAGCCAAGGACTACAGCCCGACGCTCAGCGCGTGCAGTCGCTTCGCGTCCCGGTCGAGGTCGTCACGATACCGCTCCATCTGGTCTGCGACCGCCTTCGGCCCGCCACCACCAGGCGTGGTGCGCCGGCTGACGGCGACGCCGGGCTCGAGGAGGAACAGCGCCTTAGGGCCGAGTGCCGGGTGGTTCTCGACCAGTTCGGCGAATGCGACGTGGCGATCGAGCGCAGTTCGTACGAGCGCCCCGACGATCGCGTGTGCGTCACGGAAAGGCGTTCCGCGGCTGACCAGGTGTTCTGCGAGATCGGTCGCGGCCACGAACGGCGAATCAGCGGCCGCCTGCATGGCCACCGAGTCGAAGACCAGCGTCCGCAGCAGCCCAGAGAGCGCAGCGACTGCCCGGGTGACCTGCGTGAGCGAGTCGAAGAGAGGCTCCTTGTCCTCCTGGAGGTCGCGGTTGTAGGACAAAGGGAGCCCCTTGAGGGTGGCCAGGAATCCGGTGAGGTTGCCGATCATGCGGCCGGCCTTCCCCCGGGCCAGCTCGGCGATGTCCGGGTTCTTCTTCTGCGGCATCATCGAGCTGCCGGTGGCATAGGCGTCGGCCAGGCGGGCGAAGCCGAACTCCTCGCTGGTCCACAGCACGATCTCTTCGCCGATGCGGCTGAGGTGCACGCCCAGCAGCGAGATGGCAAACAGCGTTTCGGCCACGAAGTCGCGATCGCTCACGGCATCGAGCGAGTTCTCGAAGCGCGCCGCGAACCCGAGCTCGGCGGCGACCCCGTCGGGATCGAGCGGGAGCGACGAACCCGCGAGCGCACCGGCCCCGAGCGGTGAGACGTCCATCCGACGACGCGCATCGAGCAGACGATCGACGTCGCGGCCGAGCGCCCAGCCATGAGCCATGAGATGGTGCGCCAGCAGCACAGGCTGGGCCCGCTGGAGGTGCGTGTAGCCGGGGAGGTAGACGTCGCCTGCGCCGGCGGCCCGGTCGAGCAGGACGTCACGCAACTCGTGGATGCGCAGGGCCAGGGCGGTCACTTCGCGCTTCGTGAACAGGCGGAGGTCGGTGGCGCACTGGTCGTTGCGGCTGCGCCCGGTGTGCATGCGTGCTCCGGCGTCGCCGGCAAGCTGGGTGACACGGCGCTCGACCGGTGTGTGGATGTCCTCATCCGTCGGCTCGAAGCGCAGCGTCCCCTCCTGCAATTCGTCCTCGACGGTGTCGAGCGCTTCGAGTACGGCGGCGACCTCTTCCATCGAAAGGATCTTTCCGCGGCCCAGGCCCCGCACGTGGGCCCGGGATCCGTTGAGGTCGTCACGCCACAGGCGCTGATCGAAGCTGAGGCTCTCGGTGAAGGCCATCAGCTCGGCCGCTGGGCCGTCGCCGAAGCGGCCATGCCACAGGGTGCTGCCGCCCGACACCTTCCCCGAGGTCCCGTCGCCTGCGGAGTGGTCGTCCTTCGTATTCACAAGGGCGCGAGGTTAGGTCCCCTTGGCGATCGACCGTTGCGGTTTCCGGCCGGACGGAGCACGCCGGTTCGGTAGCGTTCGAACCCATGTCGAACGTGCTGATGTCCCTTCCCGTCGGTGAACGAGTGGGGATCGCGTTCTCCGGAGGGCTCGACACCTCGGCCGCTGTCGCCTGGATGCGGGAGAAGGGCGCGATTCCCTACTGCTACACCGCCGACCTCGGTCAGCCCGATGAGCCCGATCTCGACGCCGTCCTTGATCGGGCCAAGGTCTACGGCGCCGAGCAGGCCCGCATGGTCGACTGCCGCGACTCGCTCGTCCACGAGGGCCTCGTCGCCCTGCAGTGCGGCGCGTTCCACATCACGACCGCGGGCAGGACCTACTTCAACACGACACCGCTCGGCCGGGCCGTCACCGGCACGCTGCTCGTGCGGGCCATGAGAGACGACGGTGTCGACATCTGGGGTGACGGCTCCACCTACAAGGGCAACGACATCGAGCGCTTCTACCGCTACGGACTGCTCGTGAACCCGGCGCTGCGCATCTACAAGCCTTGGCTCGACCAGCGCTTCGTCGACGAGTTGGGCGGCCGCAAGGAGATGAGCGAGTGGTTGCTCTCGCGGTCGCTCCCCTACCGGTCCAGTGTGGAGAAGGCGTACTCGACGGATGCCAATATCTGGGGCGCAACGCACGAGGCGAAGGACCTGGAGTTCCTCAGCACCGGCATCGACATCGTCGAGCCGATCATGGGCGTGAAGCACGTCGACCCGTCCGTCACCATCGCCGCGGAGACGGTGACGATCGAGTTCTCCGAAGGATGGCCGATTGCGCTGAACGGGAAGCCGTTCGAGGACAAGGTCGAGCTCGTCAACGAGGCCAACCGCATCGGCGGCCGCCACGGCCTCGGGATGAGCGACCAGATCGAGAACCGCATCATCGAGGCGAAGAGCCGCGGCATCTACGAGGCACCCGGGATGGCGCTGCTGTTCATCGCCTACGAGCGGCTGGTGAGCGCGATCCACAACGAGGGCACGCAGGACAACTACCGCACCATGGGACGCCGACTCGGCCGACTGATGTACGAGGGCCGCTGGTTCGACCCGCAGTCGATCATGTTGCGCGAGCCCCTTCAGAAGTGGGTCGGTTCGGCCGTCACCGGGACGGTTACGCTGCAACTGCGCCGGGGCGACGACTACACGATCCTCGACACGACCGGCCCGCACCTCACCTATCACCCCGAGCGGCTGTCGATGGAGAGCGGAAAGGGCGAGTTCTCCCCGCTCGACCGCATCGGCCAGCTCACCATGCGCAATCTCGACATCACCGATTCGCGGGAGAAGCTGCAGGTCTACTTCCGGACCGGTGCGCTCACGACCGGTGGCGAGTTCGGGCTGTTCGAGCTGGAGAGCGGCGAGCCCCCGGCCGCGAGCTGACCCTGCTCCGACGCGCTCCGGCGCCCGGCACGACGCGCGCCACGGCCTGTCTCCATATGCTGCCGTCAGCTCAGCCGAAGACTCTCAGGGGGAACACCGTGCAGCAACTGTCGGGGATGGACGCATCGTTCCTCTATCTGGAGTCGCCCAACGCGCCGCTCCATGTGGGAGGGCTACAGATCTATGACCAGTCGACGGCGCCCGGTGGCATCGTCACGTTCAAGCAGGTGCTCTCCTACGTGGATGCCCGGCTTCACCTCGTGCGCACGCTGCGTGAGCGCCTCGCCCGGGTCCCGTTCCAGGCGGATCATCCGTGGTGGTACGACGACCCGAACTTCGACCTCGAGTTCCACGTCCGGCACCTTGCGCTGCCGAAGCCGGGCGACTGGCGACAGCTCTGCATCCAGACGGCGCGGCTCATGGCCCGACCGATGGACCTCGACCGTCCGCTGTGGGAGATGTACGTCATCGAGGGCCTCGACCACGTCGAGGGCTACCCACCCGGTTGCTTCGCGCTGCTGACCAAGATCCATCACGCTGCCATCGACGGCGTCTCCGGCATGGAGATCACGGCCGTGCTGAACCAAATCGATCCCGACGAGGAGCCGGCCCCACCGACGGAGCCGTACAAGGGCGAGACTGCGCCGAGCCCGGGCGAGCTCCTCTCCCGAGCCGGGATCAGCAACATCCGCAAGCCGATGCACTTCGCACGGGTGGTCGGCCGCACGGTGCCGGCGGTCAGCCGGGTGGTGCAAGGTGTCCGCAGCAACGCCTTTGAAGGGCCGAAGCTCACCGCACCGCGGACTCGCTTCAACACGACCGTCGGTCCGCACCGGGTGTTCGAGGGCACGCGCTACCGCCTGGCAGACGTGAAGGAGATGCGCGCCGCAGTGCCCGGGTCGACGGTGAACGACGTCGTGCTGTCGGTCGTCGGGGGTGCTATGCGCGCGTATCTTGAGGAGAAGGGAGAGCTGCCGAACGAGTCGCTGCTGGCGATGGCGCCGATCTCGGTGCGCTCGACCGATCAGAAGGGCACGCAGGGCAACCAGGTCGCGGCGATGACCGTCGCGCTGCGCTCCGACATCGCCGACCCGCTCGAGCGGCTCGCCGCGGTGTACGCCGGAACGGCCAGCGCCAAGGAGATGGTCAACGCCATCGGGGCGCGGCTCATGACCGACTACACGCAGTTCATCCCTTCCGCGCTCGCTGGGCTGGCCGCTCGCCTCTACAGCCGGGCCAGCCTGGCCAACCGACACGCGCCGCTGTCGAACTGTGTGGTGACCAACATCCCGGGTCCGCAGGCGCCGCTGTACTTCTGCGGAGCGGAGCAGGTCGGGTACTTCGGGCTCGGTCCGATCACCGACGGGATGGGCCTCATCCATCCGGTGCTGTCGTACAACGGGGTGCTCACGATCTCGGCCACGTCCGACCGGGCGATGATGCCGGACCCGAGCAACTATGCCGACTGTCTCCGGGAGGCCTTCCGCGACACCCTGGACGCGGCGCG
Source organism: Acidimicrobiia bacterium (assembly GCA_043739745.1). GTDB lineage: Bacteria > Actinomycetota > Acidimicrobiia > Acidimicrobiales > JANYDT01 > JAYUDQ01. The sequence goes on from JAYUDQ010000300.1 coordinate 8,263, forward strand.
CGTCGTCAACAGGCGCGTCGAGGTGCCGGCCGCGAAGGCCGGCGGTCGGCGCCGCAAGACCGGCTGAGGAAGCCGCCCAACGGTCGTCCGCCCCGACTCACAGCCCGGCGAGGCTACGCATCTTCTCGGCCGTGGCCTTCCCGCCGGCGCGCTCGCTGCAGACCACGAGGATCGTGTCGTCGCCCGCCACCGTGCCGATGACCTCGTCGAGCCCGGCCCGGTCGAGGGCGCTGGCAACGACGTGCGCGGAACCGGGAGGCGTGCGCAGGACCACGAGATGACCCGAGTGGGCCACATCGACCACCCAGTCGCCGAACACCCGCCGCAGATGGTCCTCGGGTGCGACCTGGTCGCTCGGCAGCTCGGGTATGGCGTAGACGAGCTCGCCGCCCGGCACCCGCACCTTGACGGCACCCATGTCCTCCAGATCTCGGCTGACGGTGGCCTGGGTGGCGACCACGCCATCCTCGGCCAACATCTCGACGAGCTGCAGCTGGCTGGTGACCGCATGCTGTTCGAGGATCCGGGCGATGCGGTGCTGGCGCTGAGGTTTCGCGAGTCGCGAGTTGGCATCCTTCTGTTCGCGTGCCTCGGCCCGGGTCGGCTGATCCGGCGACTTCTTCGGGACCATCAATCCCTGCCGGGCCTTCGGGACCTTCGCAGCCGCGGTCACGCGATGGAACCCTGCGCGACCAGCCATGCGAGAAGGCCTCGGAACGTGTGCATACGGTTGTGGGCCTGCGGCCAGATCCGGCTCTGCGCGCTGTCGAGCACCCCCGAGGTGACCTCTTCATCCCGATGCGCCGGAAGGCAGTGGAGGAAGATCGCACCACCTCCGGCTGCGGCCATCATGCGCTCGTCGACGCGGAAGCCTTCGAACGCACGGCGTCGCGACTCCTTCTCGTCCTCCTGCCCCATCGAGTACCAGGCGTCCGTGGACACCACGTCGACCCCGGCGACGGCCTCTTCCGGTTTCGTATGCACGCTGATCGTCGCGTTCCCGACAGCAACGGCGCCGATCCGGTCGAGGTCTGCGTCGAGCGGGCCAAAACCATTCGGCGTGCACACCCTGAAGCTGGCCCCGAGCATCGCCGCCCCGAGGGCGAGCGAGCGGGCCACGTTGCTGAAGTCGCCGACCCAGCCGATGGTCACGCCGCTGAGCGGGCCGACGTGTTGTCGGATCGTCAGGAGGTCCGCAAGCGCCTGCACAGGGTGGCCCGAGTCGGAGAGCAGGTTGATGATCGGGACCTGTGCAACCGACACCATCCGCTCGAGGTGCGTGTGCTCGAACACCCGGGCGGCGATGGCGCAGTGATAGCCCTGCAGCGTGCGGGTGATGTCCTCGGTCGACTCGCGGCGGCCGAGCTGGATCTCGGCATTCGAGATGTAGGTGGGGTGCCCACCGAGTTGCACCACTGCCATCTCGGCGGAGTTACGGGTCCGCAGCGAGGGCTTCTCGAAGATGAGGGCCACGCCCCGACCGGCGATCAACGGCGGGTGCTGCTTCTCGGACGCATCGAGGACGTCGGCCAGTTCGTCGGCGCGCAGATCGTCGATCTCCAGCAGATGACGAAGTGTCACGATGGCGCTCCCGCAGCCCCAGCGACGTCGGCTATCGCCTGCGCGATCAGCGCAACACCCTCGTCGAGATGCGCATCGCTGAGGTTCAGCGGCGGGGCAAGGCGCAGCGCCGTCTCGGTGACCGCGTTCGACACCAGACCGAGCTCCAGTAAGCGCGCATACACCGCTTTGGCGTTGCCGGCGCTCAGCTCAACCGCGATCAGCAGGCCCAGCCCACGCACGTCGGCGACCCCCGGCAGCAACCGCAGCGCGTCGGCGAGCCGCTCTCCCGTCTTCGCCGCCTGCATCGGGATGTCGTCGCGTTCCATGATCTCCAGCACCTTGGCCGCCGCGCTGGCCGCAAGTGGCTGCCCGCTGTAGGTCGAACCGTGATCGCCCGGTTTGAATGCCTCGGCCACCTCACGCTTGGCCCAGCATGCGCCGATCGGCATGCCGTTGCCGAGGGCCTTCGCCATCGTGACCACGTCGGGGCGCACACCGTCGGGGAGGAAGTGCTGGAAGCCGAACCATTTCCCGGTACGGCCGAGGCCGGTCTGGATCTCGTCGACCATGAGCAACAGGCCCCGCTCGTCGCACAGCGCGCGAAGGTCCTCGAAGTACCCACGCGGCGCCGGGTTCACGCCGCCCTCGCCCTGGACGGGTTCGAGCATCACGGCGGCGACGGTCGGATCGATCATCCGCTCGATGTCGGCGATGTCGGCCCACACCGCATGACGGAAGCCCTCGGGCAGGGGCTGGAATGCCTCGTGCTTGGCCGGCTGACCGGTCATATGCAGTGTGGCCAGCGTGCGGCCGTGGAACGACCCGAATGCGCTGATGACGACGTGCTTCCCGTAGCCTCCCCACTTTCGGGCGACCTTGATGGCGCACTCGTTGGCCTCGGCACCGGAGTTGGCGAAGAAGATCTGCCCACCGCCGCCGAGGAGTCGATCGATCCGCTCGGCCACGTCGAGCCGGGGCAGTGTGCCGAAAAGGTTCGAGACGTGCAGCAGCGTCGCCGACTGCTCGCTGATGGCCTGCGCCACCTCCGGATGGGCATGGCCGAGCGAGGTGACGGCCAACCCGCACGGGAAGTCGAGGTAGCGCTTGCCGGTGTCGTCCCACAGTTCGGTGCCACTGCCGCGCACGAACGTGACGGTCGTCGGGCCGAAGACCGCCATCAGCTGTGCTTCGGCCGGATTCGGAGTAGTAGGTGCACTTATCATCACGCGGTTCCGTTCTTCTCGTTCGTCACTTCGGTGCCGATGCCCTCGCGGGTGAAGATCTCCAGCAGCAGCGCGTGCGGCGACCGCCCGTCAAGGATGTGCGCCTTTGCCACTCCGCTGCGGATGGCATGCACACAGCTCTCGATCTTCGGGATCATGCCCTCGGTCAGCGATCCGGCGTCGAGCAGCCCCTGCAGTTCGTCGACGCCGATGGAGCTGATGAGGCTGGCGGGGTCGGCGACGTCACGGCGCAACCCTTCGATGTTCGTCAGGTACACGAGCTTCTCGGCCTGGAGCGCTCCGGCGATGGCACCCGCCGCGGTGTCGGCGTTGACGTTGTAGGCCTGGCCCGTGTCGTCCGTGCCAATGGTGGCGATCACCGGAGTGAGCTCATCGTCGAGTAACCGGTGCAGGACATCGGTGTTGACCTCCTGCACGTCTCCCACGAAGCCGAGCGACGGATCTCGGCACGTGACCCGCAGCAGGTTCGCGTCTTCTCCGGACATGCCGACGGCGAGTGGACCGTGCATGTTGATGGCGGCCACGATGTCCCGATTGACCTTGCCCACGAGCACCATGCGGGCGACGTCGAGCGTTGCGGCATCCGTGACGCGCAGGCCGTCTCGGAACTCGCTCGTGATGTCGAGGCGCTTCAGCAGTTCGGCGATCTGGGGGCCGCCGCCGTGCACGACGACAGGGCGCATGCCGACCGAGCGCATGAGCACGATGTCTTCCGCGAACAGCCGCAACGCAGTGCGCTCATCGGCACCGGTGAGTACGTTCCCGCCGTACTTGACGACGACGACCTTCTGCCAGAAGCGCTTGATGTACGGCAGCGCCTCGATGAGGACCGCAGCCTTCACGGCGGCTGCGCTGGTTTCTTCGCTCACGGGTAGACCGCGACGGTGGGCAACCCGGTCGTCTCCGGATACCCGAGCGCGAGGTTCAGCGACTGGATTGCCCCGCCGGCGGTGCCCTTCACAAGATTGTCGATGGCCGACACGACAATGACGGTGTCGGTGCGTTGGTCGTAGCGGGCCGTCAGGATGCAGTTGTTGGTGCCGGCCGTCGCCTTGGTCGACGGCGAGCCGTCGATCACGTGGACGAACGGCTCGGCCGAATACACGCCACGCAGGAGGGCCAGCAGCTGACCGGTACTGGTCGTACCGTTCGGGCGGGCGTAACAGGTGGCGAGGATGCCGCGGGTCATCGGCAACAAATGCGGAGTGAACAGCACTTGGGCGCCGATGTTCTGTTCCATCTCCGGCGTATGGCGGTGGTTCACCAGCCCGTAGGCCTCATAGTTCTCGGCCACCGTGCCGTACAGGTTGGCGTGCTTGAGCGTCCGGCCCGCACCGGACACGCCGCACGCTGCGTCCACGATCACTCCTAACGGCTGGATCGCTCCGTGACGGATGAGCGGGGCCAGTGCGAGGGTGGCCGCCGTCGGATAGCAGCCGGGAACGGCGACGAGCTTCGCCTTCCTCAGCGCTTCGCGGTGCAGTTCGGGTAGCCCATAGACGGACTCGGCCAGCAGCTCCGGGCAGAGATGGGCCTCGCCGTACCAGGTCGGATAGAGCGACGCGTCCTTGAGCCGGAAGTCAGCGGCGACGTCGATCACGATGCCGACCCGCTTGCGGATGTCGGGAACGAGCTCCTGGCTCTTCCCGTGTGGCAGGGCGAGGAACACGACGTCGAGACCGTCCGCGTCGGCCGGGTCGAAGCTGGCGAACACGAGATCGGGATAGGCACCCACGAGGCTCGGGTACAGCTCGGCCACGCGCGTACCGGCCTGCGTGTCTCCTGCCGCCCACACGAGATCGAGGTGGGGATGCTGGGCAATGAGGCGGAGGAGCTCGGCGCCAGCGTACCCGGACGCGCCCACGATGCCGACGGAAGTCATGTGCCGAGCATACCAACTGATTCATGCACACGCGTGCATGATTATGCAGACGCGCCCTCGACGCCTTGTGGACAACGCGCGAAAGACACAGGCTTCACCCGCTCGTTGTCCACAGGTTTCGATCCGTACGCTTCCGGTCATGGGGTACGAGATCACACTCATCGACGACAGCATCGAAGTGCTCGACGATGCGGACGGCTACGCGCTCGAGGGTCCGCTCACGACGTTCTTCCGCAACCAGCCCGGCCGCGCGCCCCGACTGGACCCGTGGTCGACCCGCGTGCTGAGCGTTCGCACCGAGCGCATTGCACGCATCCGATTTCGTGAGCTCGCCGCGCTTGTCGGTTGAACGACCCGAGAGGTTCGGCGGGTTCACCACCGCAGAGGTGGCGAAGGCTCCGAACCTCACACGCA
>JAYUDQ010000301.1:0-13353 GCA_043739745.1 Acidimicrobiia bacterium
CGTCGTTCCAGGCCGCCGCCTGCTCGGCGGGGAACACGTTCCGGACGACGACCACGCCTCGGCGGCGTACGGCAGCCAACGCGGTTGCCCCGACCCCGCCAGTGGCAATGGCCGCGAAGTCGATCTCGGGGATCGCCCGGTCGCCGGCGCCGAGAAGGTCCTCGACCTCGGCACGCGAGGTGCGCGTCGACTTCGACGAGCACCTCGGCGTAGTCGGGCAGCCGCGCGCGGAGCTCGCGCTTGGTGGCCGCGATCGCGTCGGAGATCTGGTCGTTGTCGATGCCCCATCCTGCCCGCAGGACCTCGTCGATCTTTGGAAGCTTCGCCCGCCCGGATCGGGTAAACATTCCACTGTTTGGCGCAGATGGTCGCATTTGGAGGCAGTGTCGTGCGCGGCGACCGAACACCGGCGGAAACCTCGCCGCCCACCGCCCCAGACTCAGGGTCAGCCGACCTGCCAGGCCTGCCCGCCGTCGACCTTGATGATCGACCCGGTCGTGTAGCTCGATGCACCCGAGGCGAGGTACAACGCGGCACCGACGATCTCCTCAGGTTCGCCGCCACGCTGCAGCGGGATCGTGGCCTTGGCCGACTTGTTGAACTGCTCGATGTCCCAGGCGAGCGTGATGTCCGTCATGAACGGCCCGGGCATGATGCCGTTCACCCGGACCGTCGGGCCGAACGCCCGCGCCATGCCCTTCGACAGTGCGTTCAGCCCGGCCTTGGCGGCGCCGTAGGGCATCTCGTTGACCGAGGTCTGGACGGCGGCGGTCGAGCTGACGTTGATGATCGATCCGCCGTCGCCGGCCGCCATTCGGGGGCCGACGAGCGAGATGAGGCGGTAGGCGCCCTTCAGGTTCACGTCGATGACCTTGTCGAAGAGCTCCTCCGTCACGGCGTCGAGGGACGTGTAGAGCGGGGACATGCCGGCGTTGTTCACCAGCACGTCCATCTTGCCGAATTCGCCGTAGACGCGCTCGACAAGCGAGTCGCATTCGGACCACTTGCCAACGTGACAGCCGACGCCGAGCGCCTTCTGCCCCGTCGTCTTGGTGATCTCTTCTGCGAGCGCGATGCAGGCGTCGACCTTGCGGCTGGCGACGACGATGGTTGCACCGTGTTCGGCGAACGCGAGGCACATTTGCCGACCGAGCCCACGACTTCCACCGGTGACGACGGCGACCTTGCCGGTCATGTCGAAAAGATCGGTGGGCATCTCAGGCTTCGTTCGCGATGGAGCTTTCGAGGAGGTGCGCGAACTGCTTCTGCGCAGCCTCGCGCCGCGTCGGGAGATGGCCGCTCGGCCACAATCCGTCCACCGGCTTGTAGCCCTTGAGCAGCTGCGTGGCCAGCGTGATCTTGTGCACCTCGGTCGGGCCGTCGGCCACGGCCATCACCTCCGCCATCGTCATCAGGCCGGAGAACGGCATCTCGTTCGAAACCCCGAGCGCGCCGTGCAGGTGCATGGCCCGCTGCACGACGTCGTGCAGCACCTTCGGCATGGCCACCTTCACCGCAGCGATGTCCTTGCGGACGATCTTGTAGTCCTTGTGCTTGTCGATCAGCCATGCGGTGCGCAGCACGAGGAGGCGGAACTGCTCGATCTCGATCCAGCTGTCGGCCACGCGCTCCTGCGTCATCTGCAGACTCGCCAGGCTCCCGGTGCGCGTGGAGCGGGACACGGCACGCTCGCACATCATGTCGAAGGCCCGGCGGACCTGCGCGATGGTGCGCATGGCGTGGTGAATGCGCCCGCCGCCGAGGCGGGTCTGTGCGATGACGAACGCGTTGCCCTCGCCGCCGAGCAGGTGGTCGGCCGGCACGCGGACATCGGTGTATCGCATGTACCCGTGGGAGGCATGCTCGTTCGACTCGGCCCCGACGCCGACGTTGCGCATGATCTCGACGCCGGGCGTGTCGGCCGGGACGACGAACATCGACATGCCCTTGTACGCACTGATCTCGGGGTTGGTCACGGCCATCACGATGAAGAAGCTCGCGTACCGGGCGTTCGATGAGAACCACTTCTCGCCGTTGATCACCCACTGATCGCCGTCCTTCACGGCGCGCGTCGTGAACAGGGTCGGGTCGGCGCCGGCGTGGGGCTCGGTCATCGAATAGCACGACGAGATCTCGCCGTCGAGGAGCGGCTGCAGGTACTTCGCCTTCTGCTCCTCAGTGCCGTAGTGGGCGAGGATCTCGGCGTTGCCGCTGTCCGGCGCCTGACAGCCGAATACCGTCGGGGCGAAGCGGGTGCGGCCCAGCAGCTCGTTCAGCAGCGCCAGCTTCACCTGGCCATAGCCCTGGCCGCCGAGATCGGGGCCGAGGTGCGCGGCCCACAGCTTGCGGTCCTTCACCTCCTTCTGGAGCGGGCGGATGACGGCCATCGTGCGCTCGTCGCTCTTGTCGTACGGGTCGCCGAGCACGAAGTCGAGGGGCTCGACCTTCTCGCGCAGGAACACATCGACCCAGTCGAGCTGGGCCTGGAAGTCAGGGTCGGTCTCGAAGTCCCACATGATGATCAGCCTTTCGGGCCCTACTCGGGCCCTCTTCGAACATCGCCACGTGGCGACGCATCTGTGCGCATTCTCCGAGCCGGGAGGCGTTCGTGTCGATTCCGCGGTGGACGCCGCCGGTCCTACGCTCGGTCCGCATGGAACTCGACGCGAATGCGGTGCGGTTCACCGGCTTCGCCGGCCTCTATGACGAGGTACGACCTACGCCCCCCGCAACCTTGGCTGAGGTTCTGCGTACCTATGCGGGTGGCGGCCGCCCGAGAGCCGTCGTCGACCTCGGCAGCGGCACGGGGCTGTCGACGCGGTGGGCCGCAACATGGGCTGAGCGGGTGGTCGGCGTGGAACCGAGCGACGACATGCGGGCGCGCGCATCGGCCACTGGCGAGAAGTCATCGATTGACTACCGAGCGGGGTGGTCGCACGACACCGGTCTGGATGCAGCGTCGGCCGACGTCGTGCTTGCGGTGCAGGCGCTGCACTGGATGGACCCGTCGCCGACCTTCGACGAGGTGGCCCGGCTGCTGCGACCCGGAGGCGTGTTCGCGGCGATCGACTGCGACTTCCCGCCCATCGTCGGCTCCGCGCAGGCCGAGGCGGCATGGCGGCGATGTCGCGGGACCGTCCGGGTCTACGAGGAGCGCCTCGCCGCCGGGCTGACCGGCGACGAGCTACGGATGCCGCTGGACGAAGCCGCACGGACGCTCCCCGTCCACTTCGGACGTGACGCGCCGAAGGGCCGCCAGATGGCCGAAGGCGTGCGCTCGTGGTCGAAGGACGAGCACCTCACGCGCATGACCGACAGTGGACGCTTCGCGTTCACCACCGAATTGGCCATGAGTGCGTCCGAAACGGGCGATGCCGATCGCTTTGTCGGACTGCTGCGGAGCCAGGGGGATTTCCAGACGCTGCGTAAGCACGGGCTCGACGACGGACTGCTGGGGCTGGCCGATTTCGAGATAGCGGTGCGTAACGCACTCGGTGACGGGCCACGCTCGTTCTGGTTCACGTATCGAATTCGGGTCGGCGTGACTGCTCCGGCGTGACCGGCTTGGCGCGACCTCGACGAAGGGAAGCTTTGCCCGGTTGGAGCGGGTAAACGTTCCGATGGTCGGCCCAGAACATCAAGACTGTCGACGTCAGTAGCGGATGACCCCAGGAACCCCGCCACCGCAGGCGATCGACTCCCCGTTCACGGCCAGGCTCAGCGGCGAGGCGAGGAACGTGATCAGCTTGGCGATGTCGTCGGCGTCGATCATGCGTCGTATCGAGTTGCTCTTCGGGATGCGCTCCTCGATGGCGGTGAGCATGATCCGGTCGGTTTCGTCGGTGGCGTCGTCGAGTTGGCGGGTGCGAGTGAGGCCGGGGTTCACGCACGTGACGTTGATGCCGTGCGGGCCGAGCTCGTCGGCGAGGTTCTTGGTGAGTGCGGCGACCGAGACGTTGCGGATGGAGCCGATGGTCGAACCTGTGCTGAGCGCGGCGAGGCCGGCAACGTTGATGATGCGCCCCCAACCCTGTTCCTTCATGCCCGGTGCCACGCACTGCGCGGCGAGGATGTAGCCGAGCACCTTCACGTCGATCTCGGCGATGAGCGCGTCACGGGTGATGTCGGCCAGCGCTGGTGGTCGGGTCCGTCCGCCCGCAGTAGCGGCGTTGTTGACGAGGATCGAGATCGGCCCGAACGTCGACACGACCGCATCGACGAGGCGGCGGATGTCGTCGTAGCGTCCCATATCGGCCTGTATCGCGACGACCGTCGACCCAGTCGCCTCGGTCAGATCTGCGGCCGTGGCCCGGGCGACATCCAGACCCCGTGCCGCGATGGCCACGATGGCGCCTTCCCGGGCGAGGTGCGCCGCAGTAGCGCGTCCGATGCCACGGCTGCCACCCGTGACGAGCGCGACCTTCCCGGCAAGTTGGAGGTCCATTCAGACCGCCCCGGGTGTGCGGACGCCGGCGAATTCGGCCATCACGCGAGTCGTAAAGCCGAGCCGCTCGTAGACACGGTGCGCGTTGTGGTTCGTGACTGCGACATGGAGGAACGGCTGCTCGCCCCGTTCGATGATGGTGCGACCGACGTGCATGGTGAGCGCAGCAGCGAGGCCCCGCCCACGTGCCGATGGGTGCGTGCACACCGCGCTGATCTCCGTCCAGCCCGGTGGATGGTGGCGCTCGCCGGCCATCGCGATGAGGTCGGAACCGTCGAAGACGCCCCAATACGGACCGAGCTCGATGGTCCCGGCGAGAAAGGGCCCGGGCTTTGTCAGTGCGGTGAGGGCGAGCATCTGCGGTACGTCGTCCACCGTGAGGCGCACGATCGGCGTGCCGTCAGCCGGGCCTGCCTCAGCGAGCGTCATCTGGTGGGCCAGGCCGCGGTCGAGCACCGTCCAACCGACGGGTGGCTCACCGATGCTCTCCGTCCGGAACAGGACGGCGACACGATCCGGTCCCCACAGGGCAGCCAGACCCGACCAGCCGCGCGCATCCGGCTGCTCGATGGCGGAGAAGACCGAGATGCCCTTGCGGTAGCGGCGGGCGCCGTCGACCGAGTCGGCCAGCGGTGCGTGAACCCCGCCGAGCGAGTGCCAAGCCGGATTGTCGAGGGGGTGCTCGAGGGGGTGCTCGGACACGTGCTCAGACGATGATGCCGCCGCGGTCATGCCGAGATCTTGACCGGCGCGGTCGGCGCGGGAATCGCCGCCCTGCGGGCCTTCTCGGCGTCGCGCTTCGCGACCTCTGCCCGCACGATCGGGATCACTTCTCGGCCGAACTCGATGGTGTCCTCGAGCATGTCGTAGCCACGGGCCGAGAGGATGTCGATGCCGAGGTCGACGTAGTCGAGCAGCGCCAGCGCCACCGTCTCCGGTGTGCCGACGAGCGCGTTGGAGTTGCCGGCGCCGCCCGTCGCCTGTGCGGTGCGGGTCCACATGGCACGGTCGAAGCGCTCGCCCTGTGCCGCGATGGCGAGCAGGCGCTGGGAACCGGTGTTCTGCGGCTGCCCGAGGGTGCCGCGCCGCAGCAGCGGGCTGGTGCCCGACGCCTTGCGAGCCTCGATGGCATCGACCACGGCGTGCGCCTTCTCCCAAGCCTTCGCCTCGGTCGCACCGAGGATCGGGCGGAACGCGACCTGGATGCGCGGCATCTCCACGCGACCGGCGGCCTTGGCGGCAGCGTGCACGGCGACGATCTGGTTGGCCGTCTCTGCGAGCGGTTCGCCCCACAGGCAGTAGATGTCGGCCTCGGCGCCTCCTGCGGCATACGCGGCGTCCGAAGAGCCCCCGAAGGACACGTTCGGCCGCGGCTGCTGTACCGGGAAGACATCGCTCACGAAGTCACGGAACTGGTAGAAGGCGCCCTCGTGGTCGAACGCCGAATGCGTCGTCCAGATCTTCTTGACCAGCGCGATGTACTCCTGCGTGCGGCCGTAGCGATCGTCCTTGGACGTGGTGTCGCCCTCCCGACGCTGCTCGTGATCGTTCCCGCCGGTGATGAAGTGGACGGTGAGGCGGCCGTTGCTGATCTGGTCGAGCGTGGCGAACGTCTTGGCCGCGAACGTCGGGATCGAGAGGTTTGGTCGGTGCGCGAGCAGGAGGCCGATGGTGTCGAGCTTGGCCGCGATGTAGGCGGCCGCCTGCGCGGGGTCGGGTGTGCCCGACCCGTAGGCGGTGAGGATGCGGTCCCAGCCGTTGTCCTCATGCGCGGCGGCGAGTCGGATCGTGAAGTCCTTGTCGAAGCTCGGGCCAGATCGTGGCCGCGTCTCCGAGCCGTCATTCGTGGCGCCGATTCCGAGGAACTCGACAGGCATGGGCCTTCCCTTCGTTTCGTGCCGAGCGCCGTTCCGACGCGGGCAGCTGTCTACCAGAACGGTCGGGTTCTGGATGGATTCCGGCAGGCGTCGGTGCGGCCGGTGGATGGCAGACTCGTACGTCGTCATGCATGCCCCCGAACCCCCTCTCAACGCCGCTGTGGCGAGTCTTCCGATGTACGACTTCGCCGTGCTGCGCGTCGCCCACGAGCAGCTGTGGACCGCAGTAAGAACCGAGCTGGCAGCTGTCGGGGTAGCTGCTCCCGATGATCTGACGCATACCGACGACGTGCACGAGCTCTGGCACGACCCCGCGCTCTTCCTCAGTCAGTCGTGCGGATGGCCGTTGGTGACGGAGCTCGACGGTCTCGTGTCCACTATTGGTACGTTCGAATATGACATCCCCAGTGGCAGTGACGGCTTCTATCGGAGCGTGATCGTGGCCACCATGTCGGCCTCCTTGGCCGCACTGGCGGATTCGGTGGCCGCGGTGAACAACTTCTCCAGCCTCTCCGGCTGGATCAGCCTGCGCGTGGCACTCGGCGGCGACGAGCATTCCCGGCCGATCGTGCTGACCGGCTCGCACGTTGGCAGCCTTGTCGCGCTCCGGTCCGGACGGGCGATAGTGGCGGCGATCGACGGTGTGACCTATGCACTTCTGGCGCGCGACCAGCCGGCGTTGCTCGACGGTCTGGTCGTCGTCGGGTCCGGGCCCCGGATCCCGTGCCTGCCGATCATCGGACCTCGCACGTGGGATCGCGAGCGGGTCGAAGTGGTGCGGGCTGCCATACGTGCAGCGGTGATGCGGCCGGAGCTTGCCGCGGTGCGAGCGCAGCTGCTCATCCAGCGGTTCGTCCCGCTCGACGCGGCCGACTACGCACCGCTTCTCGGACTCGTGCCGGCGGTCGGGTGATGTTCCCGGACGAACCTGTTCTGGACGCTGCTGCGGTCGTGGCCGAAGTCCGCTCGGCGTTCGAAGCCTACGAGCGCGCGTTGATCGCGAACGACGTTGCCGCGATGGACGCGGCGTTCTGGAACGACGCGCGCGTCGTCCGTTTCGGCATCGCCGAGATTCAGCACGGATACGCGGACGTGGCGGCCTGGCGGGCGACCGCAACACCTGTCCCGACGAGCCGCGTTCACGAGCGCGTGGTAGTGACGGCGTTCGGCGCGAACCTTGCAGTGGTGAGCCTCGAATTCCGCAACGGTGTTGCAAGGACGATCGGTCGGCAGTCACAGCACCGCAGCGTCCTATCGCCTGCATGCACTTCCTACGACGCCGCCGAAGCCCGGTCTGGCCCGGGTGGGTCGACGCCTCGGGAGCGTCAATCGAAGTCGAAGTATGGAACTGACCGGAGCGGCCTTCGGCTCGTTCGTCGCCGAGATCCCGGCACCCCTGGGGATCGGTGAGCTCGAACTGGCGGACGGTTCAACGGTGCGAGGCTTCATCTGCGAGCCGTTCGCGCTCGAGGGGAGTCCGGACATCACGGCGTTCGGCGGTTGGCGGGCGTATCGGGCGTCGCTGAACGAGGACTATTGAGCGGTAGGCGGCGGGTTGCGGCGGGCAGAATCCAACAGTGCCCAACCCGACCCTCACCGACGCCGACATCGCCGCGCTGCGCGAGCGCACCCCAGGGACCGCCCACGTCGCCCATTTCAACAACGCCGGCTGTTCGTTGCCATCGACCGGCGTGCTCGACACCGTCGTCTCCTATCTCCACCAGGAGGCGATGATCGGCGGCTACGAGGCTGCAGCCGCAGCCACTGAGAGACTCGGCGCCGTCTACGACTCGGTCGCCGCGCTCCTCGGTGCACAGCCGACGGAGATCGCACTCGTCGAGAATGCGACTGCGGCGTGGGACATGGCCTTTCACTCGATCCCGTTCAAGCCCGGCGACCGCATTATCACGGTGCAGTCCGAATATGCGAGCAACTACATCGGCTATCTGCGTGCGGTCGAACGCCTCGGCGTGAAGATCGACGTGGTGCCCGATGACGATGACGGCCAGGCCGACCTCGAGGCACTCGAGTCGATGATGGACGAGCGGGTGCGGCTCGTGAGCGCGACGCACGTGCCGACGAACGGCGGGCTCGTGAACCCGGTCGCCGGGATCGGCGCGATCGCCAAGCGAGCCGGTGCGCTGTACCTCGTCGACGCCTGCCAGTCGGTCGGCCAGCTCGACTTCAGTGTCGACTCGGTCCAATGCGACCTCCTCAGCTTCACCGGTCGCAAGTACGTCCGCGGTCCCCGCGGCACCGGCGCGCTCTATGTCCGCTCGTCGGTGCTCGACCAGCTGCGCCCCCCGTTCCTCGATCTGCACGGTGCGACTTGGACCTCGCCGACCACTTACGAGATGCTGCCGGACGCGAAGCGCTTCGAGAACTGGGAGTCGAACATCGCGATGAAGCTCGGGCTCGGCGTCGCGGTCGACGAGGCCCTCGCCATCGGTCTGCCCGCGATCGAGAGTCGCGTCGTCGCGCTTGCGGTAGCGCTGCGGTCGGCGTTGCGCGAGATACCCGGTGTGACCGTGCGCGACCAGGGCGCTACGCAATGCGGCATCGTGACCTTCACGATCGATGGCCAGGCTGCCGCCGACCTTGCCGCAGCACTACGCGCGCAGATGATCAATGTATCGGTCACCGATCGGTCCGGGACGCTGCTCGACATGACCCGTCGTGACCTCGATGCCATGGTGCGTGCCTCGGTCCACTATTTCAACACTGACGACGAGATCGACCGCCTGTGCTCGGCGCTGCGCGCGCTGGTGGGTGGGTCGACGCCTTGAGGTGTGACGGAACCGCCAATCTTCACGTTCCTTTCCGCTGGTTGGATCCAGCGACAGGCCTTTGACCAGCGACAACGCGAATACGCCGACATGAAACCCGGCGAAGATTGGCGGTTCCGTCACAGGGATTCAAAATGCTGCGTGCCGTGCCGGGCTCGCGCCCTGGTTCGCCGGTGCCGAGCCGCCGCTGCGCAAGGATGACGTGATGGATCGATCCAAGCCATCCGCCGACAGTCGCATGCCGGCCGTGTTCTTTGGGCATGGCACACCGATGAACGCGCTGGACCACAACCGGTACACCGAGGCATGGCGGGCGTTCGGAGCGGGGATACCTAGACCCCGGGCGATCCTGGTCGTCTCGGCGCACTGGTTCATCAACGCCTCGGCCGTCACCGCGATGCCGAGGCCGAAGACCATCCACGACTTCTTCGGCTTCCCGCCCGAGCTCTTCGCCCTCGAGTACCCGGCGCCGGGCGATCCCGGGCTTGCGTTGGAGGTCGCCGAGGTCGTCGCCCCCACGTGGATCGGGCAGGACGTCGACAGCTGGGGCCTCGACCACGGCACCTGGTCGGTGCTCGTCCACGCCTTCCCGGACGCCGATATCCCCGTCGTGCAGCTCTCCATCAACGCCTTCGAGTCGTTCGACTACCACCTCGCCCTGGGCGCGAAGCTGGCGCCGCTGCGGGACCGTGGGGTGCTCATCGTCGGGAGCGGCAACGTGGTGCACAACCTCGGCAGGCTGGATGGCAGCAAGGCCGAGGCGGGCTTCGACTGGGCCCATCGCTTCGGCGAGCGCGGCACGGAGATCATGACCGGCGTGCCGGCCGAGCTGCCGTCGTTGCAGTCCCATCCCGACTTCCGGTCCGCCGTGCCGACCCCGGACCACTTCATCCCGCTGCTCTACCTTGCCGGGTTGGCCTCGGCGGCCGATGGGAAGGCGGAGGTGCTCGTCGATGGCTATGCGCTCGGGTCGTTGTCGATGACGTCGTACGCGCTGCGTTAAGCGGAGTTCTGGTCAGTGATTGAGTAGCGTCTTGATGACACGTTCGACGCGCCGGTGTGTCTCCAGATCGATGGCACCAAGGCGGAAGCGGAGCCGGCGGCGATTGACGGATCGAAGCAGTTCGCACTGCACGTAGCTCGTCTCGTCAAGTCCGTTGGATTCGGTCGCCTCCACCTCGACGTGGATCCCGAGGCCTCTCGACGCTGAGGTCAGCGGGCAGAGGAAGATGAACGGGACATCGGTTCCGAACGAGTCCGGTGGACCGAGCACCAGCGCGGGCCGATGGTTCGCATGTTCCCCCGGATACGGCGTCCCGAAGTCGACGACCCAGAGATCGTCAACGGATGCCATCGGCGACCTCGGTGGCGTCTGCGTCCTTGAGGTAGTCGGCCCACGCCGCCGGGTTGGACCGCAACGCCGCGAACTCCGTAGCAACGTCATGAGCGAAACGCTGGCGTCGCAGCGCCTCCGTCGCATCGCGGACCGTATCCATGATGGACATGCCGCGAGCGGAGCTCAGTTCGACCAATTGGGCGTGAGTCTCGAGGTCCACACGGATCGTTGTTGTGCTCATACGTCCAGTCTACAGAATGTAGATCATCAGTCTATGCACTCGTGGCTCTTGTCCGTGGTGTGTTCGTCCGTCTGGACAGCGTCCGTCTGGACAACGGCGGCGCCGGTGCAGCAGTCTCGCCCTTCGCCGGCGCCGAGTCTCGGCCAGGTATCTGGGGGACGAACGTGGGACTGCACCGTGTGCTGATCGCCAACCGTGGCGAGATCGCGATCCGCATCGCCAAGGCCGCCGACTCCCTGGGCATGGAGTCGGTGAGCATCTTCGCAGCGGTCGACGAACGATCGCTGCACACGCGCGCCACAGCAGAGTCGGTTCGGATCGGCGGGACAGCACCCGGCACGGAGGACTTCGTCGGTGCGTACCTCGACATCGAGACGATCGTGCGGACGGCCAAGACGGCCGGTTGCGACTGCGTCCATCCGGGCTATGGATTCCTCGCCGAGAACGCTGCATTCGCCGAAGCATGCGCAGCCGAGGGCATCGTGTTCGTGGGCCCGTCACCGGCCGCGCTGTCGCTGTTCGGCGACAAGGTCCGCGCCCGCGCCTTGGCGCAGTCGCTCGGCATCCCGACCGTCGCGGGAAGTGCGGACACGCTCGTCTCCGCAGCGGACGCAAGCGCAGCGGCGAACACGATTGGCTACCCGGTGATGCTGAAGGCCGCGGCGGGCGGTGGAGGCCGGGGCATGCGGGCGGTCACAACCGAGGCGGAGATGGCCGAAGCCTTCGCCAGCTGCCGGCGCGAGGCGCAGGCCGCGTTCGGTGACGGGTCGGTGTTCGTCGAGAAGCTCGTGTCGCGGCCGCGCCACATCGAGGTGCAGGTGGTTGCCGATGCGCACGGCAGCGCCATCCATCTGCACGAACGCGATTGCTCGGTGCAACAGCGCAACCAGAAGGTGATCGAGGTCGCGCCTGCGCCCGGCCTCGACCCTGAAGTGCGGGCCAGGCTGCTCGCCGACGCGGTCGTGCTCATCCGCGCGGCTTCGTATGTGAACGTCGCAACTGTCGAGTTCCTCGTCTGCCCGGAGTCGGGCGAGCACTTCTTCATCGAGTGCAACCCGCGCATACAGGTCGAGCACACCGTCACCGAGCAGGTGACCGGCGTCGACATCGTAGAGACGCAGTTCGCGATCGCGGGCGGTGCGACGCTGGCATCGATCGGCCTGTCCGAGGCTCCGAGCCTCCGTGGGTTCGCCGTGCAGGCTCGCGTCGTGGCGACGGGTGCGGGCACGATCACGGCGTACAAGGAGCCGTCAGGTCCGGGCGTCCGGGTCGATGGAAGTGGCTACGCCGGTTACGCACCGCCGCCGCAGTTCGACCCGCTGCTGGCCAAAGTCATCGGTTCATCAAACTCTATGCACACCTACGAATCTGCGGTGGACCGTACGCTGCGTGCGCTCGACGAGTTCCACATCGCCGGACTCACTACCAACCTGGCCCAACTGCGGGCGATCCTGTCGCATCCGGCCGTGCGAGATGGCGATGCGCGTACGTCGTTGCTGGCCGAGGATGCGGCGAACCTGAACCTGACCGCGGCGGCCGATGGTGGACATCGCGCGTTGGCATTGCTCGACGAGACCAGCACGACCACGGGCCTGTTCGATGCCGCCACGCCGACGCTCCAGGTCGCCGACGGCCAGCGTGCCGTCACCAGCCCGATGTCCAGTGCCGTCCTCGAGATCCGAGTGCAGCCCGGCGACGTGGTCAACGCGGGGGACACACTGCTCGTGCTGAACGCCATGAAGATGGAGACCCAGGTGACCGCGCCGTGCTCCGGCGTGGTCGCGGCGGTGCAGGCGCTGAAGCCGGGCGACACCGTGGTGCTCGGACAGGTCCTGGTCGTGCTGACCCCCGGCGGAGGGGCGGGAACGGCTACCGCGCCGACGCCCGCCGTCGAGGACACGTGGGTGCCGGTGCTCGACGAGGTCCGTACGCTGCAGGGCCTCGCCGACCTCCGCCTCGCGCCTGGTTCGACCGAACCTGGCGTCGTCCGCCAGCGAAATCGCGGCAAGCTCAACTGCCGCGAGCGCATCGCCCTGCTGCTCGACGACGGCTCGTTCCGTGAGGTTGGCAGCGTCGCCGGCTTCGCCTCGTACGGATCCGACGGCGCCATCGACGCCTTCACGCCCGCCAACCACGTCGGCGGCCGCGGCCGGATCGACGGACGCGCGGCGATCGTTTGCGCCGACGACTTCACGTCCCGCGGAGGGCATGCGGATGGGGCCATCGGCGCGAAGAGCATCTACCTCGACCGCCTCTCGGTCGAGCTTCGAATTCCCTCTGTGCGCTTACTGGATGGTTCGTCGGGCGGTGGCAGCGTCGCGGCGATGGTGCCCGAGCAGAAGGCTGCCGGCGAGAGCACGGCGAAGGAGAGCTCGGGTGCGATCACCGCCGGCCGACCGCGCGTGTCCGGAGGCGGCGGCTCGTTCCTTCCCGGGCACCTTGGCAGCTCCGATTACACGGAGCAGCTCGCAAACGTGCCTGTGGTCAACATGCTTCTCGGTAGCGTTGTGGGCATCGGCGCGGCGAAGGCGGTGCTCGGTCACTTCTCGGTGATGGTTCGTGACATCGCCCAGCTGTTCGTGGCCGGCCCGCCGGTCGTGTCGCATGCGATGGGTTACGAGATCAGCAAGGAAGATCTTGGCGACTGGCGCATCCACTGCACGAACGGA
>JAYUDQ010000302.1:0-5528 GCA_043739745.1 Acidimicrobiia bacterium
GGATGTTCCTGGCCGGTACCACGCTCGTCAGCAGGTCGATCCCGGCCTGGTGGTAGACGCAGGTGTCGAAGAAGATGTTGTCGCCCATCAGCTCCTCGAGCGGGGCCATGTTCAGGTCCTGCACCATGCCCCGGAAGCGACCCCAGTGATACGGGACCGCGCCACCACCGTGGGGAATGATGAAACGCAGCGTCGGGAAGTCCCGCAGCACATCGGACATGATGAGCTGCTGGAAGGCCGCTGTGTCAGCCCCGAGGTAGTACGACCCGGTCGTATACACGTGGGGATTACAGGACTGCGACACATGGATCATTGCCGGTACATCGAGGCGGGCCATAGCTTCATAGAGCAGATACCAGGAGCGATCACCCAGGGTCGGTCCATTCCAATGGCCACCGCTCGGGTCAGGATTGAGGTTCAATCCTATGAACCCCATCTGATCAACGCAACGCTCCAACTCGACCACACTCGAGCCGATGCCGACGCCGGGTGACTGCGGGAGCTGGCAGACGGGCGCGAACTTGCCGGGGTACAGATCACAGACCCGGCGAATGAGGTCGTTGCACTGCTCGCTCCAGAACCGGCTTGTGTGCTCGTTGCCGACGTCGTGGCCCATCCAGCTGGCCCGGGGCGAGAAGATCGTGAGATCGGTGCCACGCTCGCGCTGCAGGCGCAGCTGCGCGCCTTCGAGGCTGTCGCGGATCTCGTCGTCGGAGATCGCGACGGTTCCCTTCTCACCGAAATGGAACGGATCCACGGCGATCGCGGCCCGCTGCCCATCGCGGTAGGCCCCCAGCGCGCCCGGTGCGGTCGTGTAGTGGCCATGGCAGTCGATGATCACGACTGTCTACAATACTGTCAACAACTGCAAGCGGACGACTGGAGCGCCATGAAGGTCTGCCTCGCCGGCGAAGGCGCGATTGCCATGAAGCACCTCGACGCGATTGCACGCATCGACGGGATCGAGGTTGTTGCACTGTGTGGTGGGAACGCGGCGGACACCTTGCAGTTGGCCACAGCCCGTGCCATCCCGTTCTGGACGCTCGACCTACCGGATGCGATCGCGCAACCCGGCGTCGAGTCGGTGATCCTCACCACGCCGACGCAGCTGCATGCGTCGCAGGCCATCGTCGCAATGGAGGCCGGGAAGCACGTCCTTATCGAGATTCCGATGGCCGACTCATTGGCCGACGCCGAGGCCGTGGTCGCGGCCCAGGAGCGCACGGGGGTCACCGCAATGGTGTGCCACACCCGCAGGTTCAACCCATCACACCAATGGGTCCACCGCCGTATCCTCAGCGGCGAGCTCGTGCTGCAGCACCTCGTCGTGCAGACGTTCTTCCTCCGGCGGGAGAACAGGAACGCGTTCGGCAAAGCGCGCACGTGGACCGACCATCTGCTGTGGCACCACTCGTGCCACACGGTCGATCTGTTCGGCTACCAGACCGGTGGCACCGCAGACATCGCCTGGGCCCAGCAGGGTCCGGCGCACCCGGTCCTCGGCATCGCCATGGACATGAGCGTCGGCCTCCGCTCGGCCGACACCGGCGCGTTGTGCACGCTGGCGCTGTCGTTCAACAACGACGGCCCGCTCGGGACGTTCTTCCGGTACATCTGCGACAACGGCACCTACATCGCCCGCTACGACGAACTCGTCGACGGGAACGAGGCACCCGTCGATCTGTCAGGTGTCGCGGTCTCGAACGACGGCATCGAGCTGCAGGACCGTGAGTTCTTCGCCGCCATCGCCGAGGGCCGAGAACCCAACGCCAGTGCCGCCCAGTGCCTGCCTTCGATGCAGACCTTGGACCGGCTTGCACGCACGCTGCGCGCAGGTGATGAGCCGTGAGCTCGGATCTGTTCGCCACCATCGAGCGCTACGGCGTGCGCTGCATGCTGATGCGCGGCGGTACGTCGAAAGGCGCCTACTTCCTTGCCACGGATCTGCCCAGCGACCGTGCTGAGCGCGACGACATCCTCCTGCGGGTCATGGGCTCGCCTGATCCACGCCAGATCGACGGGATAGGCGGCGCGCATCCGCTCACCTCCAAGGTCGCGATCGTGTCGACCAGCGAGACGGACGAAGCCGATGTGGACTACCTCTTCCTCCAGGTCGGGGTCGAGCTGGCGTTCGTGACGGACAAGCAGAACTGCGGCAACTTGCTGGCCGGGGTCGGGCCGTTCGCACTCGAGCGCGGACTGGTGACCGTGCACTCGACGAGTGACGGAACTGCGTCCGTCCGTATCCGCATGATCAACACCGATGGCGTCGCCAGAGCACGATTCCCGATGCGCGACGGCCGCCCGTTCTACGACGGTGACTGTGCCATCGCCGGCGTACCCGGGACTGCCGCACCGGTCGAGCTGCTGTTCGAGGGCACGGCCGGGTCGACGTGCGGGGCGCTGTTCCCGACCGGCAACACACTCGACGTGGTCGACGGCGTCGAGGTCACCTGTGTCGACAACGGCATGCCGGTTGTCGTGCTGCGGGCCGCCGACGTGGGCATCAAGGGGGATGAGCCGTGTGAAGCGCTCGAGGCCGACCAAACGCTGCGGGACAGGGTCGAGCGAATCCGCCTCGCCGCCGGTCCGCTGATGGGCCTTGGTGATGTAGGCGCGCTTACGGTTCCGAAGATGACGCTGGTTTCGCGGCCGCGCCACGGCGGCACACTGATGACCCGCTCGTTCATTCCCCATCGCTGCCATGACGCCATCGGTGTGCTCGGCGCGGTGAGCGTGGCCACGGCCGTGCTGACCGGCAGCGGCCCGGCCGCATCGGTTGCGACCCTCGGCGCTGGTGGGGATGGGGACGGGGATGGGGACGCTGGGAAGCGTGTAGTCGTCGAGCACCCCACCGGCACGCTCGACGCCACCGTCGCGCTGCACCGCGACGGAATGGGGTGGCGGGCGGCACAGTCGGGCATCATGCGCACCGCTCGCAAGCTCATGGACGGCACCGTCTTCCCCCGGAACTGATGGAACCCATGACCCCACCCGCGATCCCGCCACCCCATGCTGCTCCACACGTACCACGGTCCTTCACGCCGCCCGCCAACGCGTGCGACGCGCACTGCCACATCTTCGGCCCGGCGAATCGCTTCCCGTTCAGCGACGATCGGACCTACACCCCGCCCGATTCCGGCATCGACGACTTCGAGCGCCTGCAGCAGACACTGGGTCTTTCCCGAGCGGTGTTCGTGCAGGCAAGCTGCCACGGCACCGACAACTCGGCGATGGTCGATGCGATTCGCCGCGGCCGTGGCCGCTACGCCGGCGTCGCCATGATCGACACGTCGGCCACGGAACATGACATCGCTGCGCTCCACGACGCAGGAGTGCGCGGGACGCGATTCAACTTCGTCGCCCACCTCGGCGGTGCCCCCGCACTCGACGACTTCTGGACCATCGTGCATCGGGTTGCCGCGTTCGGCTGGCACATCGTCTTGCACTTCGACGCCAAGGACCTTCACCGATATGCCTCGCTGCTCGACGACCTGCCGACCGCCTACGTGATCGACCACATGGCTCGCGTCGACGCCGCGGCCGGGATCGAACAGGAGGCGTTCCAGCAGCTCCTCACCCTCATGGGCGACAAGCGTTGCTGGGTGAAGATCTCGGGCGCCGAGCGACTCACGGCAGGAGGCGCGCCGCCCTACGACGACGTCGTCCCCTATGCCCGCGCGCTCATCGCTGCCGCACCGGACCGCGTGCTGTGGGGCACCGATTGGCCGCACCCGAACGTGCGCCATATGCCCGACGACGGCGATCTCGTGGACCTGCTCGCCGCCTACGTGCCCGACGAGTCCACCCGCAACGCGATCCTCGTCGACAACCCCCAGCGACTCTACGAATTCGGCCCGGCAAGCTCCGCCGTACCGAAAGGCGCGTGATGACCCGCGACTACGACGACATCCCCGGCACGTTCATCTTCGACGGCGCCCGCAGCCGCAGGGGCTATCGGCTGAACATGTTCTGCATGTCGCTGCTCGATGCTGCCAACCGCGACGCGTTCAGGAGCGACGAGGACGCGTACCTCGATCGCTTCCCACTCGCTCCCCAGCAGCGCGCAGCCGTACGTGCGAGAGACTGGATCGCCATGCTGGAACTGGGCGGGAACATCTACTACACGTACAAGATCGGTGCCTGTGACGGCCTGAGCTTCCAGCAGGTGGCTGCGGCGCAGACGGGCGTGACCGAAGACGAGTACGTGTCGATGATGGTGGCGGGCGGCCGATCCGTCGAGGGCAACCGATCACGGAGCGACCTTCCCGTCAGTCCCGAACCCGTGGCCGATCGTGGCTGAGATCATCGGCGGCATCGGCACCTCGCATGTACCGGCCGTCGGTGCCGCCCTCGACAAGGGCCGTACCGAGGACCCGTACTGGGCGCCCTACTTCTCGAAGCTGCGGCCGGCCCGCGACTGGATGGCGGCAGCGGCCCCCGACGTCTGCATCGTCGTCTACAACGACCACGCATCGGCGATGTCGCTGGAGGTGATCCCGACGTTCGCGCTGGGAATGGCCGACGAGTTCCCAGTCGCAGATGAGGGCTTCGGCCCCCGGCCCGTGCCCACGGTGTTCGGCCACAGCGAGCTGTCCTGGCACCTCGCAGAATCGCTGATCCTCGACGAGTTCGACCTCACGCTGATGAACGAGCTCAAGGTCGACCACGGCCTCACCGTGCCGCTATCGGTGCTCTTCGGTCAGCCGAGCGCATGGCCGTGCCGGATCGTGCCGCTGTGCGTGAATGTCGTCCAATACCCTCCGCCGACGGGGCACCGATGCTGGCGGCTCGGCCAGGCCATCCGCAGGGCCGTGCACTCGTTCCCGGGCAATGAGCGCGTCGTCGTCTTCGGCACCGGCGGCCTCTCGCATCAGATCTCCGGTCAGCGGGCCGGGCTCATCAACACGGTATGGGACGCGGCGTTCCTCGATCGCCTCGTCGCCGACCCTGAGGCTGCGGCCCGCATCCCCCACATCGAGTATTTGCGTGAGGCCGGTGCCGAAGGCATCGAGATGGTGATGTGGCTCGTGATGCGCGGCGCGCTGTCGGCGCAGGTCGACGAGGTCTACCGATCCACCCATGTGCCCACGTCGAACACCCACAACGGTCTGCTGGTGCTGAACGATCGCGGCTGACCCCGATGCTCAGGACTGTTCAGCGGTGAGCGCGGCATCGACGCGCCGACCGAACAGAAAAACGACCGGCGCGTGCGGCTTGCTCGAGCCGTGACACCACAAGAGCGTGCCGTCTGCTCGAACCGGGTCGTCGCCTGCGCGAACAGTCGATCAAGCTTCGAAACAGCTGGTGCAACAATCCGATCGCCACGACACCACGAATACGCGAAGTCGAGCATCTGGTCGCGATCACGGCCATCAGCAACCGGTCCGACCATCACAGCGGCGAGCAGTAGCGGATCGTGACTTGCTGACCGCGTGCGGAACCCGTACCGGGCCCGGATCTGGGCACGATGACGCTTCCACGACCGACCCGACCAGTCATAGTCGCCCAGCACATTGAACCGGACA
>JAYUDQ010000303.1:0-5523 GCA_043739745.1 Acidimicrobiia bacterium
AGAGTGTGCCGAGATGCGCCACGGTTGCAGGTCCTGGTCGATCAGGTCGACGTCGGGAACCAGATCTCCGACTCGCAAGGTCACGGTTGGCGTCCTGTGGTGGTGCGACGCAGGCGTGCGTGCCGTTGTCGTCGGTGCTCGTTGCCCATGGCTGCTCGCTTCCGTTGGTCGATTTGGTGGGGCCGTTCACATGATCGCTTGCGTGCGACGGTCCGCGTTGTTCACGACCCTCGTTCGCACCAGTCGTCGAGGCGCAGCCACTGGCCATCGAGCCAAGCGATCCGTCCCTCCCGATCGGCGGGGAGGTCGGCGGCCGCGGTACGCCACGCCGTGACCCGTATGTGACCGGTGAGCGGCACCGCACGCGCGGGGAGCGCGAACGTCGGAAACGGATCGAGCCCGGAGTGGGCGACCACGCGACGACATCGACTGCGGGAAGGGCATCGACAAGGGCAAGGAACCCCCCTGGTCGAGGCGGAAGGACGTTGCGAAGGCCGGCAAACATCTGCGCCCGAGCCGGGCCACGGTCGCACAGACGGCCGAGGGATCGTGGAAGCCGCTCCGGACGGAACAGCTTTCCCTCTGGGAAGATGACCGGGACCGTGTCGGGGCCGGCCCCTTGCACAAGGCCGTTGATCATGGCCTGGGCTTCGGGCCCGTTGTCGCGGGCGATGAAAACCGAGCCGGTGCGCCCATAAAGGAGGTCGAAACCGGGGTCGGCCAGCAGCTCCGCCATGATCACACTCCGCGTTCGGTAGCCGAGACGCTGGCACAGCAGCGCCGGCAGCGAGGCGTCGACGATGTTGACATGACGGCACAGCACGATCGCCGGACCGGTCGCGAGCGCGGCGCGCCCGTCGTCATCGATCTTGATCCGCAGGCCGAGCAGCCTGTCGGCCCGCCCGGCAAGGTTCGTGAGCGACCACGTCTGAAGGCGCTGGTGGCGATCGACCGATGGACGACTGTCGAGGCGCGTCCCGAAGCCCGCAAGCACCCAGTAGAAGGGCGCGAGCAGGATCTCCGCCGAGTCGTTCAGCCCGTACTGGACCAAGAAGAGCAGGACGCGGACGGTCGGCAGCCGACATCGAAGCCGGACCACGTCGGCCGCTACGGCGAGGACCACGGTGATCGGGAGCGTGAGCACGCCCAACGAAGTCGCAGCGAGCATGATCGGGATCGTCACTGCCCGCCGCTTCCAGCGAGACGCGAAAGGTTCGTTCAGCACCAAGGTCCTATTCGTCGCTACGCCGAGCACCGAGGTGAGCTCGCCGACGACGAGGCGACCAGTGACAGCCACCGTATCGGCCGGCATCTTCGAGTTGTCGCGAACGGCGGTGCATCGGGTAAGGGACGCAGTGCCATCACGAACGGTCTTCGACTTTGAATGCGCGTCTTGCCAGGTGACCGTGAGGTCGGCCAACGTGGCGCAGTTCGCAAGGTACGTCTCGGTGGCGACCCGCTCGCGAATCGCAGCGAGTCTGACAACGTCGATCCCAGCAGCGCGGATGCTCTCCACATACTGTGGAGTGGCCGTAGCGAACTCGACGTTGGCAACGAACGGCGGTCGCGGCCCGCCATCAATTCCCGACCACGCGTCGAGTATTCCTGCGCGCCAGGGGACGCGTCGACCGAGGCGTATGGTGCGGATTACGTGACGGTGATCGTCCCTTTCATCTTCTGCGGGTGGTATTCGCAGTGAAATTCGTAGGTTCCGGGCACTTTGAGGGTCAGCGTCGCGACGCCGGTCTTGCCACTGTTCACGTCCGTGTTGATCTTTAGGCCCTTGATCGTGAGGTTGTGCTTGATGGCGTCGGTGTTCTTCAACGCGAATGTGACCTTCTGGCCCTTCTTCAACGTGATCGTGGTCGGGGAGTAGGTGGTGTTCGCAGCGGTGATGTTGACTCGGTGCGCTGGCGTCGCGGCGTATGCCGGCACAGCTGCCGTCAACGACACAGTGGCCGCAAGGGCTGTTACGAGACAACGCCCACTTGAACGTTTGCCGCGTTTGCTTTCGTCGATTAGTTCCCGCGAGATCGTTTTGTTGGTCATCGGTTCCTCTTCAGCTCGTGGGGAAGCTGACGTGGGATACGGAGCAGCGAGACGTTTCGTTCTCTGTGCTGGCTCGTGGTCCCGACGATTCTTCACGCGAGATTTGTTGGCCGAGCGGCGCTCGGCTGCTCCGGCAGCGGATCGACGCGGACAGTTGGTGCGATGGTGGCGAGGATGGGTGCTGATTGGGCCATGGATCTTGGGGCGCCGGAAATCATCATGATTCTGGTCATCGTGTTGGTGCTGTTCGGGTCCACCAAGATCCCCAAGCTGGCCCGTTCGCTGGGCGAGGCGCTCCAAGGAGTTCAAGAAGGGCATCGAGGACGGCGAGTCCGCAGCACCGAAACTAGCCCGGCGAAAGCGGCATCGATCGCCGCGCCCGAGAGCACGACCCGGCGGTGTTGCGGGCGACGTGGGCCGAGACGCTCGCCGACGACGGCCTTGATGCGTCGTGGCTTGACCGGGAGGTGTTCGGGCGTCACCAGAGCCGTCACGGTGACGGCGTCGCCGTCTCCGCTCAGGATGTTCGTCACCGGTTCCGTGACCTTTCCGGCGCGCATGGCGTGACCGAGTTGTCGGCCAGCTTCGATCGTCGTGACTGCTGCAACGGATCGCGGAGTGGCGAACAACCGGGTGTCGTTGGAAGGATTCGAGGACCTCGCCGACGCCTACTTGACGCAACCGGACGTGACCGCACTCAACGGCCCCGGGACGGGCGCGGTGATCGTGCGCGGCGACGGCCGCAGCGTCGCGGTCGCTGATGCGTTGGCCCTGACGAGGTTCACGACGATCGGGATGCAGGCCATCGAAGCGAACCTTGGCGTCTTGTATGAGGCCGGCCGGAATCGTGGGGTCGGGCAGGTGGCCCGGTCATCGGTCGAAACCCACATCGCCGCGTCCGCGCAGCGTGGGGTGACGCTCGGTGGGGATCAGGCGACCATGGTCCGGGCCATCACAACGTCGGGCCGTGGCGTGCTGTGTGTCGTCGGTCCCGCGGGTTCCGGCAAGACAACCGCGTTGGCGGTCGCGGCCCGGGCGTGGGAGGAGGCCGGTTACCGGGTACTCGGCACGAGTGTGAACGGCAACGCCGCCGAAACGCTCGCTCGTGAGGCCGGTATCGACGCGCGCACGTTGGAGTCGCGTCTCACGTGGCTTGATCTCGCCGACCGGCCGGTGCTGACCGGTCGGGATGTGATCATCGTGGACGAGGCCTCGACGATCGGGACCCGTGACCTGGAACGCCTTCTCCGTCATGCCCAGGCCGCGGGTGCGGCCGTGCGGTTGGTGGGGGATCCGGCGCAGCACACCGCGGTGGAGGCCGGCGGCGGGTTCCGGGCGTTGATCGACGCCTACCGGGCCCGTGATGATGTGGTTGAGTTGACAGTGAACCGCCGCCAACGCGGGCCGGACATGGAAGCCGTCCGCCAGGCCCTCGTCACCTACCGGATCGGGCATGTGAAGACCGCATGGGAAACCCTCGCCGCCGACGGCAGGGTCACCGTGTCGGGTGACCCGGGCCGGCTCCTGGACCGCTTGGTGTGTGACTGGTTCGATGACCGTGCCGCGCATCACGCCGATCCGGGCAGGGTGCGACGGTCGTCGATGATGGCCGAGTCTCGCGGCCACGATCAAAACCCGGTCCACGTGCACACCCATGGATGCTGCGCGAACTCGCACGTCAGGCCCCCGCAACCGTCGGTTCCGCGGATGAGACTATCGACCTGCTCGTCGCCCAAACCGACCATGCGCTCGCCGGCCCGTCGCAACGTGACATCGCGCTGTGTCGACGCACGGTTCGCCCGTCCACTTCCTGCACATGTCGACGGCTGGTTCGGTCGAGCTGATCCGACGGGCCAAGGCCGACGGACTGCGGGTGACCGCCGAGGCGGCGCCGCACCACTTCACTCACCGACGCGTGCGCCGCGTCGTACGACACCGTGTTCAAGGTCCATTCGCCGCTGCGCACCGATGACGACGTCGCCGCCGTGAAGGCCGGGCTGGCCGACGGCACGATCGACGCCATCGCCACCGACCATGCACCGCACAGCCCGGAGACGAAGGAGCGCTCGATGCTCGACGCCCCTCCGGGCATGTGCGGTCCGCAGACTGCTTTGTCACTCGCACTGACAGAACTTTCGGTTCCGATTGGACGCGTGTTCGAACTCCTGTCCGCCGGCCCGGCCCGGCCCGCATCGCCCAGATCGACTCACGGCACGGCACGCTTGCGGTCGGTCGCACGGCCAACCTGTGCGTCGTCGACCCGGCGGCGACCTGGACGGTCGACCCGAGCGTGCTGGCCAGCAAGGCCCGCAACACGCTCTATGCGGGACGCACGCTCTCCGGTGTCGTGCGCCACACCATCTGCAACGGGCTGGTCACGGTCTCGGCCGGCATCGCAACGCGCTAGACCGCAGGCGACGGCGCAGGAAACTGGTCTCCGGGCCGCGGCGGGAGTCGCGGCTTGGTCGAATCCGGAGAGGAGGCACTGCAGCTGAACTGCAGTTGGAACCAGCCAGGCTTCGAGTCCTCCAGGAAAGGACGGAGCCGATGAGACGCACAGCAGCTTGCACGACGTTCGCAGTTGCGGTCGTGGTGATGCTTTGCCCCGGTCCTGCTCGCGCCGTGTCGCCGACCTCGCGGAGGGTCGACGGCATCCCCATCACGGCGAACGCGATCGCCACGCCACTCATCCGGAGGGGTCTGGACGCGGCAGACGATGGCGAGAACCCGGGCCAATGGTTCGACGCGGCACTTGCGTCCGATCCGTCGAGTGTCACGGCGCAGTTCCTGGCAGGGACTCTGCTGCCGACGATCGACGCGAAGAACGCGGCGATGGACGCTGCATTGGAGCGGGCCGGCAAGCTACCTGAACCCGAGCGGCTCGCACTCCAGTACGTGGCAGCGCGACTGCGATTCAACGTGTCCGAGCAGGTACGCATCTCGGCACTGCTTGTTCGACTGGTCCCTGCGAGCGCGATCGCGCATGGCTTCCGCGGCGAAGCGCTCCAGCTCAGCGGCGACACCGATGGCGCGGAGCGGGAGTATCGGCGTGTGCTGGCTCTCGATCCGTCGAAGGCTTCGGCAACCGCGGCGCTCGGCTATGCGGCGCTCGGCCGCGACGACACCGCGACCGCAGCATCGCTCTTCGAGAGGTTTGCGTCGCTGCGACCTGCTTCGCCGCGGCCGCACGACGCCCTCGGCGAAGCGATGCTCCGCGACGGTCGCTTCGACGATGCGATCGTGGAGTTCACGAAGGCGTCGGACGCAGACCAGCACTTCGCGATGGGCCACGAGGGCGAGGCGGTCGCGAGGTTCTACAAGGGTGATCGCGTCGGCGCGCTCGCCGCCATGAAGACGTACATCGATCGCAGCGACGACAAGGGCGGGGCCGACATCGGGCTCGCGCAACTCGAACTCGCGCTCGGCGATGCGTCGGCGGCCGACCGCGCGCTCGACGACGCGATCACCCACCGG
>JAYUDQ010000304.1:0-2042 GCA_043739745.1 Acidimicrobiia bacterium
GAGCGCATCGCTGCGCTGCAGGCGTCGGTCCGGGAAGGAACCTCCGACCCGTCCACCACAACCACCACCGAATCAGTCCTTGGAAGGGGAAGCCATTGAGAAACACCAAGCGGCTCATAGGTCTCGCGCTCGCCGCCGTGATCGCCGGGTCAGTAGCGAGCACGAGCGTCACCAGCGGCGCGCAGGCGCAGACGCCGAAGTCCACGCTCGACAAGATCCTTGCCAGCAAGGAGCTGCGGGTCGGTATGACCCTGCAGTTCAAACCGGAGATGTACAAGGACGACGCGGGCAAGCCGGCCGGCTACGACGTCGAGGTGCTCAACCTGCTGGCGCAGGACCTCGGCGTGAAGCTGACGATCAGCGACCTCGACTTCGACGGTCTCGTTCCGGGCCTCCTGGCCGACAAGTTCGACATGGTCTCGGTCGGGCTCGTCGGTCGCCCCAAGCGGCTGACCCAGATGTACTTCACCAACTCCTACGTCCCCTACGAGCAGGTGCTTGCGGTGCCGGCCAGCTCAAAGCGGGCCGCCTCCATCGATGCGTTCAACAAGGCCGGGACGAAGATCACGGCCCTGCAGGGTTCCTCGGCGGAGGGCCAGATCAAGACGAGCTTCCCGCTCGCCACCGCCAAGCCCTTCCCGCAGCAGGACGCCGCGTTCCTCGAGGTCGCGAGTGGGCGAGCTGACGCGACCGTGGTCGAGCGCTATCTCGTTGCGCAGTTCCAGAAGACGAACCCGGGCAAGATCAAGATCGTCGAGCTGAAGCCGGCGCTCAACATCGAGTACGGCCAGTGGGCCATCCCGAAGGGCGACTACGACTTCCTCGTCTATCTCAACAACTGGCTGCAGTACTACAAGAACAACGGGACGCTCGAGGGCATCTACGCCCGCACGATCGCACCCGTCGGCCAGATCTGGCCCCGCCAGTAACGGTTCGGGAAGATCTCGTGACGATGACGGATCGGTATGCGCGCATGGCTTCCCTTGCCGGCGCGCTGCGTCGCTCTGGTGCAGCGACATGATCTGCATCGTCACGGGCGCGGGTTCGGGGATCGGGCGGGCAACCGCCCGGTCCCTGGCCGCCCGCGGTGACACCGTCGTGTGTGCCGACCTCTCGCTCGTGGCCGCGACCGAGACGGCCGCCGCCTTGACCGGCGCGTTCGCGCGGGAGCTGGACGTGCGCGACCCGGCGGCCTGCAACGCGCTCGTCGATGCACTTGTCGGGTCGCATGGTGCGGTTGACGTACTGGTCGCCTCAGCCGGAATCGAGCTCGGTGGTCCCGCACACGAGCTGTCCGACGACGCATGGCTCCGCACGCTCGACGTCAACCTCAACGGCGTGTTCTGGTCCGCACGCGCGGCAGGACAGGCGATGGTCAAGGCCGGCAACGGCGGGCGCATCGTGCTGATCGGTTCCATCAACTCAACCATCGCCCTTGGCGGTCAGGCCGCCTACTGCGCATCGAAGGGCGGCGTGCTCATGCTGGGCAAGGCGCTCGCCGTCGACTGGGCGACCTACGGCATCACCGTCAACGTGATCGGACCCGGGGTGGTCGACACACCGATGTCCGCCGCAAGCCTCGGCGACGACGACCGCCGGTCCATGCTCATGCAGCGCACCCCGCTCGGTCGGCCGGCCTCGCCGGATGATGTCGCCGCGCTCGTCGCATTCCTCACCTCCGACTCGGCGTCGTACATCACCGGCGCCTACATCCCGATCGACGGCGGCTGGCTCGCCGCATGACCGCCGCGGCGCCACTCCCCCAAAGGAAGCATCTATGAACTTTGGTCTCGCACCCCGCACGTGGGAGAGCTTCGTACTCGGCGAGCGCATCGAGTCCGCGCGGATCACCGTCACCGAGGCGCACGTTGTCAGCTGGGCATCGCTCACCGGCGACTGGGTACCACTCCATATGGACGCCGAGTACGCCGCGGCCACGTCGTTCGGCGAGCGCATCGCCCACGGCCCCCTCACGTTCGCCCTCGCTCTCGGCCTGATCACCCGTACCGGTGTGTTCGGCGATGCGGTCGTCGCCTGGCTCG
>JAYUDQ010000305.1:0-13292 GCA_043739745.1 Acidimicrobiia bacterium
GCCGCGCTCGAGGCTGCGGGCACGCTTCGGTCGGCTGCGACCTGACGCTCGGCCTCAGGAGCGCACACCGTGCTCTATCAACCCTTTGTTTGATTTGCGGCGCGCGGCAGCGATCTATTCAGCTTGCACGCCGCAGTTCATTTCCAAGGAGCGTTGATGACCCATCCAATCCGTGACCGACGAGCGAGTCTCGAGGATCGTCCCCTCAAGCACGTCGTGGTGCTCGGGGCCAACGGCACGATGGGATTCGGGAGCGGCGGGCTCTTCACCCAGGCCGTTCCGCGGGTCACGTTCCTGGCCCGGACCCGCGAGAAGGCGGCCGAAGGCGTGGCCGCAGCGGTGAAGCAGGTCCGCTCGTCGAGCCTCGCGACCCGCACGGACGTGGGCGACTACGACACCGACCTCGAGCGCTCGCTGGCCGATGCCGACCTCGTCTTCGAGGCGCTGTCCGAGGACATGGACATCAAGCGCGAGATGTTCGAGCGCGTCGACGCCGCCCGCCGGCCCGATTCCATCGTTGCCACGGTCACGTCGGGCATCTCGATCAATGCGTTGTGTGAAGGTCGCAGTGACAGCTTCCGCAAGAACTTCCTCGGTCTGCATTTCTTCAATCCGCCGAATGTGATCGTCGGTACAGAACTGATCGCGGGTCGTGAGACCGATCCGGCCGTGGTCGATTTCGTCGAGGCATTCGCGGAATTGAAGCTCGGCCGCGAGATGGTGCGCACCTATGACACGCCCGGGTTCGCGGGCAACCGGGTCGGCTTCAAGGTCCTGAACGAGGCTGCGCAGCTGGCCGAGGAGTACGGACCGGCCGCAGTCGAGCGCATCATCGGGCCTTACACCGGCCGTGCCCTCACCCCGCTGGCCACCATCGACCTCGTCGGATGGGACGTCCACAAGGCCATCGTCGACAACGTCTATGACCTCACCAAGGACGAGGCGCACGGGACCCTTCGTATGCCCGCCTATATGGACGCGCTCGTGGCCAAGGGCGTGCTCGGCGACAAGAGCGGCCGCGGCTTCTTCGCCAAGGAGGGTGGCAAGAAGGTCGTGCTCGACCCGGCCAGCGGCGAGTACCGGCCGTTCGAACCGGTCGACCGGGCCGACCTCGCCTACGTGGACGACATCGCCCGCCTCTACTCGCAGGGCCGATACAAGCAGGGTGTCGCCGCGTTCCTCGCGGCGCCCGGTGAAGCCGCCACCATTGCCCGCCGGGTCGTCGCCGGCTACATCAGCTACGCCTTCGAACGGGTCGGAGAAGTGGCCGAGACGATCAACGACATCGACCGCATCATGGCCGCCGGCTTCAACTGGGCACCCCCCAGTGTGCTCGTTGACGCCATGGGCGCGGCTGCGGCCGTCGCCCTCATCGAGGGTGCACAATTGAACGTTCCCACCGTGCTTGCGGATGCCGCCAGCGCGGGTCGCACCGCACCGTTCTTCGTCCATCCCACCATGAACCCCGGCAAGTTCTTCGTCGCCGCGTGATCTCGATGCTGTTTCCAAGGGGAGCCTGAACACCATGAACGACACCTACATCCTGGGCGGCTATCAGACCGACTTCTCCCGCAACTGGACGAAAGAGAACAAGCACTTCTCCGCCCTCATGAACGAGGGCGTCCAGGGTGCGCTGCAGCACTGCGACATCGACCCGGCCGACGTCGATTCCGCCCATGTGGGCAACTTCGCGGCCGAGCTGTACTGCATGCAGGGCCACCTCGGCGCGTTCTTCGTCGAGGCCGACCCGGCGTTCTCGGGCATCCCGACCATGCGCCATGAGGCCGCGTGTGCATCGGGCAGCCTCGCCATCCTGGCTGCGTCGGCCGAGATCGAAGCCGGCCGCTACGACCTGCAGGCCGTCGTCGGCATCGAGCAGATGAAGACGGTGTCGCCCGCAGTCGGCGGCGACTACCTCGGCACCGCGGCCTGGTACGCCGACGAGGCCGCCGGTGTGGAGTTCCCGTTCCCGAAGCTGTTCGGCCGCCTCGGTGACGAGTACGACGCCCGCTACGGCCTGCTCGATGAGCACCTCGCCGAGATCAGCAGGATCAACTACGCGAACGCGAAGCTGAACCCGAACGCGCAGACCCGCACGTGGTACATGAACAAGGAGCACGCGCTCAGCCGGGGCGACGACAACGCGCAGATCGGCGGGCGCATCCGCATCTCCGACTGCTCGCAGGTGACCGACGGAGCGGTCTGTGTGTTCCTTGCGTCCCGCTCGTACGCGGAGACGTACGCAGCGAAGCGCGGCATCACCATCGAGGAGATTCCGACCATCAAGGGCTGGGGCCATAACACTGCGCGCTTACGGTTCGCGGACAAGGTGGCCGAGAGCAAGGACAGCGAGTACGTGCTGCCGCACGTCCGCTCGACCATCACGTCTGCGTGGAAGCGCGCAGGCCTGCCGGGTGTCGACGCGATCGACGGCATCGAGACGCACGATTGCTTCACCACGTCGGAGTACATGGCCATCGACCACTTCGGCCTCACCAAGCCGGGCGAGAGCTGGGTCGCCATCGAGTCGGGTGACATCGCCCTCGACGGGAAGTGCCCGATCAACCCGTCCGGTGGGCTCATCGGTGCCGGCCATCCGGTAGGTGCCACTGGTGTACGCCAGCTGCTCGACGCCTACCTCCAGGTGACCGACCAGGCCGGCGACTACCAGGTGAAGGATGCGAAGACGTTCCAGACGTTGAACATCGGCGGCAGTGGCACGACGAGTGTCAGTTTCGTCGTCGGCGTCTGAACTTCCGGGGTGCGGCGGCGCCCGAGGGCGTTCGCTGACCCCGTTGGCGGGCGCGGAGGCGTGGTCGTGCGCTCGACGTCGGGCGCAGAGGACGCCGCGCCGGCTGCGCCGTGGAGCACGCTGCGCGGCCTGACTGGTGATGCTTTCCCCTTGACACTTTCGAAAAGTAGGCACTAAAGTTAGTCACTGAAGAAAGTGACGAGCCGAAGGGGTCTACTGTGCGAGTTGGAGCATCCGGTGCAGCGCTGCGCAACGTCAACCGCAGCGCGGTGCTCCGGCTGATCGGCCGCAGCGGCCCGATCTCGCGTACCGACATCGCCCATCGCCTCGGCGTGAGCGCCGGCACCGTCACCGCTCTGACCCGTGGTCTCATCGAGTCGGGCGTCGTCGAAGCACTGGAGATGGCCTCGAGCAGCGGAGGCCGGCCCGCCGAACTTCTCGGGCTGGTCGGCTCGGTCGCCGTCGCTGTCGGGGTCAAGGTGGCCGACGATCACATCGCTGTGGTCCGGGCAGACCTCGACGGCACCGTGCTCGCAGGCGAGACCCATCCGTTCGACGCGACCGCGAACCCATTCCCGACGCTCGCCGAGATCTTGGAGCCGCATGTGCGCCGGGCGGGGGAGTCGCACATCCTGCTCGGTGTCGGGCTCGGCCTTCCGGGCTTCGAGGATCCCTACGGCTCCGGCGTCGTGCAGGCGCCCCTGTTCGGGTGGCGGAACATGCCCGTCGGCGAGCACCTCGCCCGGACGCTCGGCGTTCCCGTCCTGGTCGACAACGACGTCAACACCCTCGCCGTGGCCGAGAGCCTCTACGGGGTCGCCCGTGGGTTGGACCACTTCCTGACGATCACGATCGGCCGCGGCGTGGGCATGGGCATCGTGGTCGGCGGCGAGCTCTACCGCGGCGCACGCGGCTCGGCCGGTGAGTTCGGCCACGTGTGCGTCGAGCGTGACGGCCGTGTGTGCGCGTGCGGAAAGCGGGGCTGCCTCGAGACGATCGTCTCGGAGCCTGCGCTCCTGCTGGCCGCCCGTCAGCGCCACTTCGTGACCAAAGATGTCCGGGCCGACGGCCTTGCTGCGAAGGCGGCGGCCGGCCACTCGGGCATTGCCGGCCTCTACGCAGAAGCGGGCACGGTCCTGGGACGCGCCGCCGCGGCGGTCGCCGTGGTTCTGAACCCGCAGGCGGTCGTGGTCG
This sequence comes from Acidimicrobiia bacterium, assembly GCA_043739745.1. GTDB lineage: Bacteria > Actinomycetota > Acidimicrobiia > Acidimicrobiales > JANYDT01 > JAYUDQ01. The sequence goes on from JAYUDQ010000305.1 coordinate 3,947, forward strand.
GGGGCGAGGGCACCCGGGCGTGGCCGTTCATGGCGGCCGCCTTCCACGACGCGTTCGAAGCAGACAGCTTCCCGCCGGTCCGAGGAGCGACGGCGATCCACGTCGAGCCATGGGACGACTCGAAGTGGGCGCTCGGTGCCGCGTCGCTGGTGCTGCGTTCACCATTCCTGAACCCGCTGCACGACCATCCGACCATCGAGCAGATCCGCAGCCGCCTCGACGAAGGCGTGCAGGCATCGCAGGCACAGCGATCACCGGACGGCGCGCCCAGGATCGCCGGGGCATCGCGGTGGTAGGGACCCGGGGATGGCGCAAGGCCGGGATCGTGGCGTTGTTCCTGGCGCCGAGCCTTCTCGCGCTGCTGGCGTTCTCGATCGGCCCGATGCTCGGTACGGCGTGGGTGAGCCTGCACGAGTGGAACCTCATCCGCGGGCCCGCCTACGTGGGACTGGCGAACTACCGCGAGCTGCTGCACGACGACCGCTTCCATCGCGCCATCTTCAACACGCTCTACTACCTCGTTGGTTACCTCCCTCTCGTGCTCATCGGCGGGCTGGCCCTGGCGGTGCTGCTCAACTCGCGCGTCCGCATGGCCGGGCTGTTCCGTGCGCTCTACTTCCTCCCGGTCGTGACGAGCTGGGTCGTCGTGTCGCTGCTTTGGAAGTGGCTGCTGAACCCCAAGGACGGTGTCGTCAACTGGGTGATCGGGCAGTTCGGGTTCCAGGGCCCGGGCTGGTGGACGTCACGGACATGGGCCATCCCATCCGTGATCCTGGCATCGGTGTGGAAGGACCTCGGCTTCGTGATGGTCCTGCTGCTCGCCGGCCTGCAGGCAATTCCGGAGACGCTCTACGAGGCGGCCGTACTGGACGGCGCGACCGTGTTCCAACGCCTGCGGGCCATCACGCTCCCGTTGCTGACACCGTCGCTGTTCTTCGTGGTCGTCATCAGCCTCATCAACGGCTTCCAGGTGTTCGACCAGGTGTGGGTGATGACCGGCGGTGGACCCGCGGGTTCGTCGACCGTCGTGGTCGAGCAGATCGTGAAGAACACGTTCAGCTACGGACGGGCGGGGTACGCGTCGGCGCAGAGCATGGTGCTGTTCGCCATCATCCTCATCGTTACGGCGATGCAGGTACGCCTCCAGAAACGGTGGGTGTTCTATGGCTGACAACCGTTCCGTGGACGCCCGGTCCACGACCCGGACGGCGCTTCGCTACGCCGTCCTGCTCCTCGGCGTCGCGGTGATGGTCGGGCCGTTCGTCTGGATGCTCATCGCGTCGCTGAAGACCGATCGGAACATCCAGCAGATACCGCCGACGCTTCTGCCCGACCCGGTGACCGGTCGCAACTACGCCCGAGTCGTCGATGCGTTCCCGTTCTGGCGCTTCACGCTCAACAGCCTCGGTCTATCGGTGCTCTCGACGCTGCTCCAGCTCGTTCTCGCCAGCACAGCCGCGTACTGCTTCGCCCGCATCGAGTTCCGTGGCCGTGAGCTGCTTTTCGGACTCTACCTGGCCACGATGATGATCCCGCTGCAGGTCGTGATCGTCCCCCTGTTCATCGAGATGCGCAACCTCGGCCTGGTGGACAGCTACGCCGGGCTGCTGCTACCGACGCTGGTGTCGAGCTTCGGCACTTTCCTCATGCGCCAGGCCTTCCTCGCACTGCCGAAGGACCTCGACGAAGCCGCATTCGTCGACGGCGCCGGTCATCTTCGGGTGTTCTCGCGCATCCTGCTGCCGCTCGTCGGCCCGGCGCTGGCCACCTTCGCCGTGTTCGCGTTCATGGCCAGCTGGAACGCGTTTCTGTGGCCACTGGTGATCAGCGCGGGAAGCGAGCAGCACATGACCCTTCCCGTGGGTCTCGCCCGCCTCCAGGGTCGATTCACGACGAACTGGAACGTCGTGATGGCGGGCGCTTTGATCACCATCGCGCCCATCGTCGCCTTCTACTCCTTCACCCAACGCTGGGTGATCCGCAGCGTCGCTTTCTCGCGCGCCAAGGGCTGACCGCCTCACGCCGCGCGCCCCGAATCCGTATCACCCGGATCCACCCGACGTCGGACGCGACGGCATCGGGTTTCGCTTCTCATTCCAATGCACGTACCCACCAAGGAGAACCCGCCATGCCCGACATCCTGACCGATACGACCCTTCCGAGCGCACCATGAAGCCCCGCGGGAGAACTGCCCGGCGGGCACTCGTCGGCCTGCTGGCCGTCAGTTCGCTGGTGCTGAGCGCATGCAGCAGCGACAAGGCGAGCGACACCACGGCCGCGGCCGCCGCACCGTCCGCCGAGACCACGGCGGCGGCCGTCGACACGACCGCCCCGGCGGCCGACACCGCAGCCGCTGAGACGACCGCATCGGTCGCGCCGGCCACGGGCGACTCTGTGAAGTTGAGCTACTTCACGTTCTCCGCCGCGCCCGACCACCTGAAGGACCTCGACGCCATCGTCAAGGCCTTTGAGGGCGAGAACCCGACCATCACCATCGATGTGAAGACCGCGTCGTACGCGGACTACTTCACCGCGCTGCAGACGCAGGTGGCAGGCAAGAGTGCGCCGGACACGTTCGAGCTCAACTTCGAGAACTTCGTGACGTACGCGCGAAGCGGCGCACTGCTCGATCTGACGCCGAACATGAAGGTGGACGTCATCGACCCGGCGCGGTACTACCCGCTGGCGCTGAAGGGGTTCACCGAGGCGGGCAAGCAGTACGGGCTCCCCGCGACGTTCTCGGACGTGGTGCTGCTGTACAACAAGACCCTGTTCGACAAGGCCGGCATCGCCTATCCGACCGCCGACTGGACCTGGGATGACGAGCAGGCTGCGGCCCAGAAGCTCACCGATGCGGCCGCCGGCACCTTCGGCGACTACCAGCCGGTGTCGTTCTTCGAGTTCTACAAGGCGCTCGCGCAGGCCGGCGGATCGTTCTTCGGCGCCGACGGCAAGGCCGCATTCAACGACGCCAAGGGCGTTGCCGCGGCGACGTGGCTCACCGCGAAGCCGGGCAAGACCATGCCGACGCTGGCCGACATCGGCGGCACACCGGACTTCGACACGGCACTGTTCAAGAGCGGAAAACTGGCCATGTGGCACAACGGCATCTGGCAGTTCGCCGGCCTCAAGGACGCTGGCGTCGACTACGACATCGCCGTCGAACCCGGCAAATCGGTGAGGGCCAACGCGGTGTTCATGAACGCGGCCGTCGCGTCCAACGACACGAAGCACCCGGCCGAGGCGGCGAAGTGGATCGCGTTCCTCACGGGGTCGCCCAAGACGGTCGAAACGCGCCTCGCCTCGAGCTGGGAGCTGCCTGCCGTGAGCGACCCCGGTTCGTTCAGCTCGTACCTCTCGATCACCCCGCCGGCCAACCGCAAAGCGGTCATCGAAGCGCTCGACAACGTCGCCCTGCCACCCGTGATCGAACGCCAGCAGGAGATGCAGGACGCGGTCAACAAGGCACTCGAGAGCATCGTCAGCGACGGGGTGTCGGTGCAGGCCGCGCTCGACAATGCGGTCACCGACGTCAACAGCCTCCTCGGCAAGTAGGCGTCGGCGATGAACGATTCCACCACTCTGCGCACACTGGCGCGCCGCAGTGTGGAGGTCATTGCCGGGGCCCAGGATGCGGGTGGGGCCTACCCGGCCTCACCCACGTTCCCGGTGTACCGCTACAGCTGGTTCCGCGACGGTTCGTTCATCGCCGACGCGATGAGCCGGGTCGGAGCGGTCACGAGCTCGGAATCGTTCTTCGGCTGGTGCAGCCGCGTGCTGGTCTCCCGGCGCGACGCGATCGAGGATCTCGTTGCCCGTGCGGGGAGTCCCATCCACCGTGACGAGTACCTCCCCACTCGTTACACGCTCGCCGGTGGCGACACCGGCGAGCAGTGGTGGGATTTCCAGATCGACGGCTACGGGACGTGGATGTGGGCACTCGTCGCGCACGCCGACCGTCATGGCACCTCGCTCGCCCCGTATCGCGATGCGGCTTCGTTGAGCGCCCGCTACCTGTGCGCGTTCTGGAAGGAACCGTGCTTCGACTGGTGGGAGGAGCTTCCCGACGATGTCCATCCGAGCACGCTCGCGTCGGTGCACGCGGGGCTGCGCGCAGCCCTGTCGTCCACGCTCCTCGAAGGCGATGACGTCTCGTGTTGCGAGGTTGTGTGTTCCGCTATCGAGGCGATCCTCGCGGACGAGGCGGTCGTCGATGGTCACCTCACGAAGTCCATTGGTCGCGACGACGTGGATGCCAGCCTCATCGCCTGCCTCACGCCGTTCGGAGCGATCGGGCCAACGTCGCAAATCGGTCAGTGCACATATGATCGGGTCTGCGATGACCTCGCTCCGGACGGCGTGTACCGATATCTTGCCGACACGTTCTACGGCGGCGGTCGGTGGCTAGTCCTCGCCGGCTTCATCGGCTGGCACGAGGCCCGCACCGGCCGCATCGATCGGGCGGAACGGCGATTGCGGTGGATGCAGCGCCAGGCGACGGGTGACGGCCTCCTGCCCGAACAGGTGACCTCCAGTTCTCTGTACCCCGAACGCGTGCAGGAGTGGGTCGATAAATGGGGCCCGGTCGCGACACCGTTGCTGTGGTCGCACGCCATGTACCTGACGTTGGGCAGTGAGCTCGGCCTCTGGGGCACAGACCTCGCCGAGGCATCGTCATGACCGTGGACGGCTCAGTGTCGGTTGCCGATTTGGCGCTTCCCATGATTCACCGACCGCACGGGTCGGGTCATCCGTACCGCCAGGACCTCGATCAGCGTGTCCCCGTGCAGCCGATGGCGGACGAGCCGTTCGAGATCCGCATCGTCGCCTCGTCAGACGTTCGGGACGTGACGGTCGAGCTGTCCGACGGCTCACGCATTGTCGCCCGACACGTGGACGCGGCCGATCTCGTTCAGGATGTGGGTCCTTACTCGGCCGGAACCACGGCCGAGGGTCACCTCGCGTCCGCGGCCGAGGCGTCACGACTTGCGCAGGGTGCGGCCGTGTGGGTGGCAACAGCGACGATCTCGAGCGCGCTCAGCTACCGCATCACAGGCGTTCTGGGCGGGGCGACCCTGACGACCGGTGGCTTCGATGTCGACCCCGCGCACTGGGCCGACGACGGCGGCCGGATCGCGGTCGCCGGCGAGGCCCATGCGCGCCTTGAGCCTGCGTCGGTCCGCTGGCTGGTGGGTTCGGTCTCAGGCCCGGCCCGGGTGCGGTTCCGGCTCCGGCTCGACCCCGGCCAGCACATCGTCGGGCTCGGCGAGCGCTACGCAACCGTTGACCACCGTGGCGAAGTCCTCGATGCGGTCGTGTTCGAGCAGTACAAGCACCAGGGCCGACGCACCTATCTGCCGGTGCCGATGGCGGTGGTCGTCGGTGGTGACCACTGGGGCTTCCACGTCGTCACCACGCGGCGCACGTGGTTCGACCTCGGCGCCTCGGATCCGGACTGGATCGTGGTCGAGGCCGAGGTGGATCCGGACGATCCGGTCATGCAGCTGTCGCTCTGGTCGGGGCGGCCGAACGAGGTCGTGCAGCGGTTTCTCGACGCGACCGGGCAGCCGCCTGTGCCCGCCCCATGGATCTTCGAGCCGTGGATGAGCGGGAACGAGTGGAACACGCAGGAGCGGGTCGAACAGGAGGTCGGCCGGAGCCTGCGTGAGGGCATCGCGGTCGGCGTCGTGGTGATCGAGGCGTGGAGCGACGAGTCGACGTTCGTGGCCTTCCGGGACGCGACCTACGAGGTCCATCCTGATGGCCGCCCGCACCGGCTCGCCGACTTCACGTTCCCGCCCGACGGTGCGTGGCCGGATCCGGTGGGCATGGTGCGGCGGCTGCACGAGCGGGGTGTCCGTGTGCTGCTCTGGCAGATCCCGCTCGTGCCGACCGACCGGGGCGAGACCGGGCAGGTTGCCGCCGACGCCGCCGCGCTGGAATCGCGGGGCCTGTGCGTCCGCGAGGCCGACGGCACCGCGTACCGCAACCGTGGCTGGTGGTTCCCGGGCGCGCTGCTTCCGGACTTCACCGATCCGGAGGCCCGCCGCTGGTGGCGCGAGCGCCGCCGCTACCTGCTCGACGAGGTCCGTATCGACGGGTTCAAGACCGATGGCGGCGAGCACCCCTGGGGTCGCGATCTGGAATACGCCGACGGCACGTGCGGGGCGGAATCCAACAACCGCTTCCCAGTACTGTTCGGACAGACCTTTCATGAGCTCATCGCCGACGTCGGAAGTGACGGCATCACGTTCAGCCGGGCGGGATTCACCGGCTCCGCGGCCTTCCCGGGTCACTGGTCAGGCGACGACGACTCGACGTGGGAGGGACTGCGGGCCGCCATCCGCGCCGGGCTGAGTGCCGGTGTGGCGGGGATCTACTACTGGGGCTGGGACCTTGCCGGCTTCTCCGGGCCGATCCCCGATGCCGAGCTCTACCTCCGCTCGGCCGCATTGGCTGCGCTGTGCCCGATCATGCAGTACCACGCCGAGTTCAACGACCACCGTCTCCCGAGCAACGACCGCACACCCTGGAACATTGCGGAGCGGACCGGCGATCCTTCAGTGCTGGCCGGTTACCGGCGCTTCGCCGAGCTGCGCCATCGGCTGGTTCCCTACCTGGCCGAGCAGTCCGAGCGGTCGGTCGCGAGTGGCCGACCGCTGATGCGATCGCTGTGCTTCGACCACCCCGATGACCCCGATATCTGGGCCGCACCGCTCCAATTTCAGCTCGGCGACGACCTTCTCGTCGTCCCCGTCACAGAACCGGGCGCAGCAGGAGTGTCAGCGTACCTACCCGCCGGAGAGTGGGTCGATGCCTTCACGGGCGAGGTGCACGCAGGCGGCGGGTGGGCCGTGCGGGCCGTGGGGCTGGACGAGATCGCCGTCTATCGGCGGGCGATCTCGTCGCCGACGCTCGACGGCGTGTTCGACCCCGTGTCCGTTCACGCCGTCGCCCTACGCGGGAGTGAGTGAGCGCACCGAATCAGCGAAGCCACGCGCCGGTCAAACTCAGTACGGCCGGTCGCCGGCGACGGTGATGCGCTCCATCACCCGGCGGTTCGGGAAGTAGTCGGACGCGGCGTAGTGCTGCGTCGACCGGTTGTCCCAGAACGCGATGTCGCCGGCGTTCCAGCGGAAGCGGCACTGGTACTCGGGGAAGGCCGCCTGCCGGTACAGGAAGCCGAGCACGTGGTCGCTCTCCGCCGGGTCGAGGCCGACGATGTGCTGCGTGAAGGCGGCGTTGACGTACAGCGTCCTGCGGCCGGTCTCCGGGTGGATGCGCACGACCGGATGCTCGACCGGCGGGAAGTCCGGACGGAGCGCGTCACGCTTGGCCTCGTCCATGCCGCGACCGAACGTGTTGATCCAGTCGTGCACGGCCACGAGGCCGTCGATGCGCTCCTTCACCTCCTCGGTGAGGCAGTCATAGGCCGCGCCCATGTCGGCCCATAGCGTGTCACCGCCGACGGCGGGCAGTTCTACTGCGCGCAGCACCGAGCCGAGTGACGGGCATTCCCGCCAGGTGACATCGCTGTGCCAGATGTTCTCCGTGCCCTTGGCGTTGGCGCCCTTCTCGAGACGGACCACCTCGGGCGTGTCCGCGGGCTGCGTGTCGGTTCGCAGCTTGATGAACGGATGGGCCTCGAGCGGGCCCCAGTTCTTGGCGAACGCGACCTGCTGCGCGCCGGTGAGGTGCTGGCCGCGGAAGAAGATCACCTTCCACTCGAGGAGGGCCCGGTTGAGCTCCGCGTGCAGCTCGGCATCAACAGGTTGGGTCAGATCGATGTCCGTGATCTCGGCCCCGATCGTCGGCGTCATCGGATGGATCGCAATGCGCGCATACGGCTTGTCCGCCCAGTCGCCGGGTGTGCGCAGGGCCATTCGTGGTCCGGGTCCTCGGGAAGTGAGGGGTGGGGTGGCAGTGAGCATGATGGCCTCTTCTCGATTCGTTGCGGTTCGGCGCAGTGGGTATGACGGCTTCTGCAGGAGGGCAATTCAGGTGCGGGCTGCGGTAGCGACGAGTGCTCGCGCAGGCCGGGGTGCAGTGACCACGGCGAGGCCGGTGCTGACGAGCTCGTCGGTGACCGCAGCGGCGGACAGGTGCCGTTCGCCGTTGTGACGGGACCACTCCCAGCCCGCCATCGTGCCGACCAGGAGTGTGTGCAGCTGTTCGACACGGCTGCGACGGACATCGCGCGGCAGGGGCGCGAGGGCGGCCATCAGGTGGTTGCTGACGACGCGCATGGTCGCCGCAGCAGGAAGCTCGGCGACGAGGTGGGCCGCAACGGTGTCCCAGCGGGCGCGGGCCAGGAAGCGGGCATACCAGCTGTGGGTCGTGGTGACGACCTCGATGAGCGGCACGACGATCGCCTCCACGAGCGCGGCCACGTCGTCGAGGCGGCCTTCGTTCCGCAGAACGAAAAGGTGCCGTTCCCGACGCTCGTTCACGACGCGCATGCGGGCGTCGTAGACAGCAGTGACAAGCCCCGCCCGGTCGCCGAAATGGTATTGCGCAGCCGAGTGGTTGCGCTGTCCGGCGGCGGAGCTGACGTCGCGAAGCGATACGCCTTCGATGCCGCGTTCCGCGAACAGCCGCTCGGCCTGCTCGACGAGCGCTTCGCGAGCGCTGCCATTGGGACGTGCCACGCTGCCGAGATTAAGCTACCTGACTTAAATTCGTCAAGTGGTTTGCCGCAGCCGACCTCCTGAACCACCTGCCGATCACGGGCAGATCCCACATGCATTCGGCCTGGGCGATCGCGACAGCCGACCGCACGAGGTGCTCGGAACCGTCGACGACCGCGAAGCGGGGGTTCCAGCGCGGCCCGTACTTGGCGTTGAAGTGCCAGAGCGACGCGATCTGCATGTCGGAGCTCAGCCGCTGCAGCATGGCCCGCTGGAACGCTTGCCACGGACCGCTGCCCGTCTCGTGCGCGAGCACGGCTCGCATGGTCGCGAAGTTCAGGGCGACACTTCCCTGCTTCTCGCGGGCCAGATGGCGAATGGTCTCGACGATCACGAAGTCGAGCAGGCCGTTCGGCCTTTCGGCCGTGTCGCGGCGCATGAGGTCGAGCGACCAACCGCCGATCGCCTCGCTCGGTACGAACTGGCAGAAGGCGGCCGGTTCGCCGTCGGGTCCGGTGCAGACGGCCAGCAGCAGGTTCGCGTCGCGCGGGTCGAACAGTCGCCCGAGCGTCATGGAGAAACCTCGTTCGGTCGCGCCCCGCCGGCTCTTGCCCATGAGCTCGATAAGCCCTCGGCGGGCAGCCGCGTCGAGCGTTGTCGGGTCGTGGAACGTCACGGTGTATCCATTGCGGGCGACGCGGTTCACGGCTTGGCGAAGG
>JAYUDQ010000306.1:0-13271 GCA_043739745.1 Acidimicrobiia bacterium
CGGTGCGCGCCGATGCGTCGAAGCGTGCCGAAGTTGCCGAACTGGTCAACATCTTCGACGCCAAGGTCGTGAACGTCGGCTTCGACGCCATCACCATCATGCTCGCCGACCCCCCGGACAAGCTCGACGACTTCGAAGAGCTGCTCCGGCCGTACGGGATCGTCGATGTGCAACGGTCGGGACGCATCGCGCTGCCGAAGCTGTCGCGGCAGGCACCGGTGCTACGCGCAGTCTCCGACGCCGGCTGACCTCACGCGGCCGCGGTGGCGCCATACCGCTGCGCGTTCTGTGACGGCTTCTGCACCTTGATGGCTTCTGCACCTTGGCAGTGCAGAAGCCGTCAAGGTTCAGATGATGCCTACCAGTCGGGCTTCGAGGGCGATCAGGGGGAAGCCGGCCAGCGCGAGGCCGAACACCATGCCCTTGACCACGTTGGGTCGATCGCCGGCAAAGGGGTGAGCCTCGGTCGGTACCGGAGCGAGGAGCAGGAACACGATTCCGATCGTCGCGGGAAGCAGTGCGAACAAGGAGACGCCGAAGTCGCCGACCCAGCGCGTTCCTGCTTGATGGAACAGCAGCGCCGCAGCCGTGCCACCGAGGACAACGTTCGTACATCCGACCGCTCGACACACGTTCGGCCACGAGGCGTGTGTTGGGTCCACTCCCAAGCGGACGAGGGCTGTAAGGGTGGCACCGGTCGAGAGGCCGAGGGCGGCACCGGGAAGAACTCCGAGAGCGGCTCCGACGATGTTGCCGACGAAGGGGATCGCCGTTCCGTACGCGCAGCCGAACACGAGCCCGACGATTGCGCCGCGTTTGGTCCAGAGGACGAGCAAGCGGGGCAGTATCTCATGCCGAAGGGCAGTCTTGAGCATATGCTTAAAGTAAACGCTCAAGAGCGCCGAATGTCAAGCATCCCCCCATCGTCGAGGCTGCAAGGCAAGTGTATGATTGGTGTATGGCACGCACCAACATCGACATCGACGACGAAGCCTGCGCTGCGGTCATGCACCGTTTCGGGCTGATGACGAAGCGCGAGGCGGTGAACTACGCCCTGCGCGAACTCGCGAGCGTCGCGACCCTTGGCGAGGCGCGGGCGTTGCGGGGTTCGGGCTGGGACGGCGATCTGGAGGCCATGCGGACGGATCGGGTCGGGTGACCGTCCTTGTTGACACATCGGCGTGGGTCGAGTTCCTTCGTGATACTGGCTCGCCGGTGTGCGCGGAGGTCGACCGGCTCCTCGCTCGTCGCATCACCGTGGCCGATCCGGTTGCGATGGAGGTGTTCGCGGGCGCGCGGAGCGAGGTCCATCTGCGCGACCTCCGGGCACTCCTCGGCCGAGCGACCTTGCAGGTGTGCGTGAGTGCCGACTTCCTGCAGGCCGCCACGTTCTACCGGTCGTGCCGGGCAAAGGGTGAGACCGTTCGCAAACTGGTCGACTGCCTGATCGCGGCCGTGGCGATCCGCATCGATGCGCCGGTGCTGCATGCCGATGCCGACTTCGAGGTGCTGGCCCGGCATACGGCGCTGCGGGTGCACACGGTCGCCTGACCAGTGCCGGCGTCACCTGACCGATGGTTGGCGCCTACCGCAGCCCGACCTTCGGAACGTTTGCCTGTTCTGAGCGGGCAAACGTTCCGAACTTCGGCGGCGAATGCCGCTTTCGCGAACGGCGGCGTCGGCCGACAGCGTTCGGGCGCACCTCAGTCGCGGACGAGGGCCCACAGGTCGGCGAGCGGGCTCTGCCCCAGCGACGAGCGACGAGCGCAGAGGCCGATGCGCATGGTCGGCAGTACGCGAGGCGGAACGAGGTGGCGCAGGCGCGGGCGCAGCGCGCTCGAATCGGCCACGAGCGCCGGGACGATGCCGATTCCCGAACCGAGGGCGGTCAGGGCGACGACCTCCTCGTGCGAGTCGGCCTCCTGCACGATCACGGCAAGGCCGCGCCGCCACCGGTCGGCGAGCTCGCGAGTGAGGCCGGTGCGGGGGAGTACGACTCGGGCTCCGTTCCAGCCGGCGGGTGGCGCGCTCGCAGTGCGGGCCGTGATGGCAAGGAGTGGCGTCGAAGTGAGCGTCATGCTGGCCATGCCCGCCGGCAGCCGCCCCGGCAGGGGCGCGATAGCCGCGTCGACTGCACCCGAGCGCGCCGCCTCGAGGGCATCACTGGCCGGCCCGGTCCGCAGGCCGACCTCGACGTCGGGGTGAGCGCGGCGAAAGCGGGCGAGGAGATCGGCGGCAAAGGTCTGGCTCGCCGTGACGGTGCAGAAGATCCGCAGCATGCGGGGTTCGGCCGTGCTCGCCCGCAGACCTTCCCAAGTTGCGACGATGGTTCGGAGGCCGTCGATCAGTGGTGTGGCGTCGGCGCGCAGTTGCACCGACCGTGGCGTCCGCTCGAACAGCTCGATTCCGAGAGCGGCTTCGACCCGCTGGACGGCCCGCGAGACGGTGCTCTGGCTCACATGCTCGCGGTGGGCAACCGCACCGAAGTTGGGCTCGTCGGCGGCGGCGATCACAAGGGCCAGATCTTCAAGCGACGACACGCCCACAGCCTATCGATGGAGCATGCGAAAATCGCATGCTCAGGGCACGACATCTGCGCTGTACGCATGCTTGATCGTCCGTCAGGATGAACGGCCGCACCGCACAAACGCCCACAACGAAACGTTCACCAGGGAGACCGCCATGGCAACCGTCTACTACGACAAGGACGCCGACCCGTCCATCATCCTCGCCAAGAAGGTCGCGGTCATCGGCTACGGCTCACAGGGCCATGCCCATGCCTTGAACCTGAAGGACTCGGGTGTCGACGTGCGCGTCGGCCTGCGCCCCGGCTCGCCGTCGGTGGCCAAGGCCGAGGGCGCAGGCCTCACGGTCGGCAGCGTCGCCGAGGTCTCCAAATGGGCGGACTGCGTGATGATCCTGCTGCCCGACACGCTGATCGCCGACTGCTACGACAACGAGGTCGCGCCGAACTTGTCGGCCGGTAACGCCGTCTTCTTCGCCCACGGCCTCAACATCCGCTTCGACCTCGTGAAGCCGGCCGCCGACCTCGACGTCGTCATGGCCGCGCCCAAGGGCCCGGGCCACCTCGTGCGCCGCACGTACACCGAGGGCGGCGGCGTGCCGTGCCTCATCGCCGTCCACCAGGACGCCACCGGCGGCGCCCGGGCCCTCGCCCTCAGCTACGCCTACGCCATCGGTGGCACCCGCGCGGGCGTGATCGAGACGACGTTCCCCGAGGAGACGGAGACCGACCTGTTCGGCGAGCAGGTCGTGCTGTGCGGTGGGCTCACCTCGCTCATCCAGGCCGGTTTCGAGACGCTCGTGGATGCCGGCTACCAGCCCGAGATGGCCTACTTCGAGTGCCTCCACGAGGTGAAGCTGATCGTCGACCTGATGTATGAGCAGGGCATCGCCGGCATGCGCTATTCGATATCCACGACGGCCGAGTACGGCGACCTCACCCGCGGCCCGCGCATCATCACCGACGCCACCCGCGCCGAGATGAAGAAGATCCTCGGTGAGATCACGTCCGGCGAGTTCGCCAAGGAGTTCATCGCGGACTTCAAGGCCGGCGAGCCCCGCTTCAATGCGCTGCGGGCCAAGGGCAAGGAGCATCCGGTCGAGAAGGTCGGGGCCGAACTGCGGGCCATGATGCCGTTCATCTCCGCCGGTCGGCAGTCCGTCCAGGACGCAGCCGGCGGCTCCAACTGATCAACCAGACGAGCACTGTCGCGGCAGTGCTGTCGCAGCGGACCGTCGATCGTGTGGAGTGGGGCACGATCGCGGTCCTGGCCGCCATCACGGTCGTCCAGCTCCGTCGTGAGCCGATCCCGGCCCGCGAGCTGGTTCGCCGCATCCCCCCGTGCGTCGCCGGCCTCGTCTGCTTCGGTATCGGCATTGCCCTGTTCTTCAAGGCCCACCTCGGCAACGCGCCCTGGGATGTGCTCCACGGCGGCCTTGCGAAACGGACGGGTCTGCCGGTGGGCGTGATCATCAACGTCCTCGGTCTCGTGATCCTGATGCTCTGGATCCCGTTGAAGCAGCGCATCGGTCTCGGCACGGTGCTGAACGCGCTCATCATCGGTGTCGTGGTCGACGCCGTCGGCGACCGCATGCATGACGCGCATGCGCCCTGGCTGCAGTTCGCGATGACGGTCGCCGGCACGCTGACGATCGCCGTGGGCTCGGGCCTGTACATCGGCTCGCGGCTGGGTGCCGGCCCGCGAGACGGGCTCATGCTCGGCGTGGCCCGATTGGGTCCGTCGGTTCGAGTGGCGCGCACCGTCGTGGAAGTGCTGGTGCTCGCCATCGGGCTGGTACTGGGTGGCCGCGTCGGGGTGGGCACCGTTGTGTTCCTCGTGCTGATCGGACCGGCGGTGCAGTTCCTCCTGCCGCGCATGGCGATGAGCGCGATCTCCGTTGCGGCCGTGACGTCGTCTGCGGATGTCGCTCGATAGCACTTGCGGCCCGCATGCCACCTCGTGCCGATTTCACTCGACCCTCATGTCGGCCTATTACCGTCTTGCCCGTGTTCGCGCGCCTTCGCCACGTCCTCACGCTGGGCGTGTTCGCCTCGTTCCTCGTCTCAACGTCCGCTCAGGGCGCAGTCGCCGGTGAACGGCCCGAGGCGAACAAGGACCACTGGCATATGGCCTACGGGATATACGACTGCACGAAGTACCTCCCCGCGCTCGTTGCCGCCGACGACCCGACCGGCGTCCACACCCACGGCGACGGTCTGATCCACATCCATCCGTTCGTCGCCGCGTCGGCCGGTAAGAACGCCACCCTGCAGCGCTTCTTCGATGCCGTGGGCTTCTCGGTCACGGACGACAAGATCACGCTCCAGGACAAGTCCTCGCTGCAGAGCGGAGGCAAGTGCGGTTCGCAGAAGGCGACGGTGCGTACGCTGCTGTGGGCCTCACGCAAGGCAAAGACCCCGACGGTGGTGAAAGACCCGGGTTCTCTGCGGCTTGCGGATCAGGCCATCGTGGCCTTCGTCTATGCCCCGGCGGATGCGACGATCCCGCTGCCGCCCTCGATAGCCGAACTCGAAGATCCCGCCGACCTTCCCCCGCCGCAGCTTTCCGCCGCCGCTATCGCGGCACTCCCGAAGGCGGGAACCAAGCCCAAGCCCGTCGGCATCACCGGCACCCCGCCGACGAAGCTCGCCATCACGGACCTCACCGTCGGCAATGGCGCCGAGGCGACGAAGGGGTCGCGCATCTATGTCCGCTACTCACTGCTGATCTGGCGTGGTCAGCAGGAGATCGCGTCGTCGCTGTGGAAGGACGGCGAGCAGCCCGAAGCGCTCAATCGCCTCGGGAAAGGGCGGCTGCTCCCCGGGTTGGACAAGGGTCTCGTCGGCATGAAGGTGGGCGGCGTCCGACAGGTCGTGATGCCGCCGCCGGACGGCTTCGGGAAAGCGGGGAGCCCGCCGGTGAAGGGCGACGACACGCTCGTCTTCATCGCCCAGCTTGTCGCCGTCACGAAGTAGCCGGGCCGTCGTGGAGTGGAACGAGATCGTCCGGACCCGACGGATGTGCCGTGACTATCAGGACCGTCCGGTCGAATCGGCCGTGCTCGATCGCATCCTCGACCAGGCCCGGCGGGTGCCCAGCGCCGGCTTCTCGCAGGGCATCGACTTCGTGGTTCTCGAGGGTTCGGACACGGCCCGCTTCTGGGATCACACGCTGCCGCGGCCGGAGCGCGAGTCCTTCGCGTGGCCAGGTCTGCTGCGGGCGCCGGTGATCGTGATCCCGATCGCCGACGAGCGTGCATACCTCGACCGGTACAGCCAGCCGGACAAGGCGAAGGCGGGGCTCGGTGAGAGCGCCGACGCGTGGCCGGTGCCCTATTGGTTCATCGACACCGGCATGGCCGGGATGGCACTGCTGTATGCGGTCGTGAACGAAGGGCTCGGCGCGCTGTTCTTCGGCATCTTCCGCAACGAGGCTGCGCTGTTGTTGTCGCTCGGTGTGCCAGCAGGCAGGCGACCGATCGGCGCGATCGCGCTCGGGCATCCAACCGTCGCCGCGCGGGCGGTGGCACGCCGAGGGTCGCCGGTGGTGCGGGCTCGGCGTCGGCTCGATGAGGTGGTCCACCGCGGCGGCTGGTGAGCCGGGACCCGCACGGCGCCAATCGGTGGGGCTCAGGCGGTACGCAGGTCGGCCACCACCGCGTAGTGGTCGGAAGGCACGACGCCGCCGATCGACTGGTTGCCCGCCAGATGGCACTCGACGGGCGTCCCGACGCCCTTCGGACGCGGCCACGACACGAGGATGTAGTCGAGTCGCCGGTTCGGCCAGGTTGCATCGGCAAGGTGCGGATTGTCACCCGACCAGGTGTAGCCGGGGCCGCCCTGACCGGCCAGCTCCCAGGCGTCGTGGAACAGCAGTCCAGGGACCGCAGGCTCGGTCCTGCCCACAAGGTGGCGCATCTCGTCGGAATCGGGGAGCGCGTTGAAGTCGCCGGCGAGGATCACCGGGAAGTCCGTTTCGGTGTTTCCCCGGACCTCAGCGACAAGCTCGGCCAGTGCCCGGGTCTGGGCCACCCGCGTCGACGATCGGTCGAATCGATAATCAGTATGCGTACTTACTATCTTGCAGACACCGAACGGTGCGTCGATGGATACGACAAGCGCAGCGCGATGCGTCGCCTTCCCCTGCTCGTCCGGCAGGCGCCGCGTCTCCGTGCTGAGGATCGGCCAGCGCGAGAGGACGGCGTTGCCGAACGAGTACCCCTCCCAGAACGGTGACGGTGTGCGCCCGTACTCGTAGCCGAGCGCCTCCGAGAGCTTGGCGGCCTGGTCCTCGCCACCGTCCGAGGCCCACACCTCCTGCAGGCAGATGATGTCCGGGTCTTCCGCTCGAAGGGTGGCCTCGATCGCGGCCTGGCGCTGTTCCCACGGGCCGAAGCGCCACCAGACGTTCCAGGTGAGGAGGCGCATGGTCATTGCGCCGATAGTACGGGCCCGGCGCGGTTCGGCTGGTCGGGCCTGGTCGGGCGCAGTCCGGGCCGGTCACTACTCTCAGTCCGTGCTCAGCGTCACCAACCTCGTGAAGGACTACGGCGATCTTCTCGCTCTCGATGATGTCTCGCTCGAGGTGAAGGCGGGGGAGACCGTCGCCCTCGTCGGGCCCAACGGTGCGGGCAAGAGCACACTGCTGCGTATCGCCAGCGGGCTGATCGAGGCGACGAGCGGCACCGTGATGATCGACGGCGCGGCGCCGGGTTCGGTGGAGGCGCGGGCCACGACGTCCTACCTGCCCGACAACCCTGTGCTCTACGACGACCTCAGCGTCATCGAGCACCTCGAGTACATCGCCCGCCTGCACGGTGTCGACGAGTGGGAACCGCATGCCCGTTCGCTCCTCGACGACCTCGGACTGGCTGATCGGGCCGACGACCTTCCCGCGCGGTTCAGCCGCGGCCTGCGCCAGAAGACCTCGATCGCGATCGGTTTCGTGCGCCCGTTCGACCTGCTGCTGGTCGACGAGCCGTTCGTGGGCCTTGACGCACCGGGCAAGGCGGCCATGCTCGACCTGCTGCACCGCGCCGCGCTCGACGGTGCCGCGGTCGTCGTGTCGACTCATGAGCTGACGTTCGTCGAGCGGGCCGACACCTGTGTCGCACTGCGCAACGGCGAGATCGTGCAGTCGGGGAAGCTCGACGCGGCAACCGTTCTCGCGTTGGTCTCGTGACCGCCGAAGAGTTCGTGACCCGAACTCCCGATGATCTGTCGGTCGACGCGCTCCGCGCGTTGCGGGCGGCGCGGCGGCGCAACCGGTTGGCCGACATCCACTGGTCCGACGCCTTGTACCGCGTGTACGTCGTCGTGGTCGGCGTCGGGATCATGGTGTGGTGGCTGGCATCCCAGCTCGGCAAGCGGCACGTATCGGCCCACGCACAGTTGACGGTGCTCGATCGCGGCCCGGCGGTCGTCGGGCTCGTGATGTCCGTGCTGCTTGCCGCTGCGGCCCGTTCCGGCGGCCGTGGCGGACCGCTCGCCATCGAAGCGGCCGATCTTGCCCATGTGCTGCAGGCGCCGGTGCCGCGGCGGGCGGCCCTCACCCGACCGTTCGTGCATCAGCTCCGGCGTGGGCTCGTCACCGGGGCGATCGCGTTCGGTGTGGCCGGCCGTCTGTCGATCCCGTTCCTGCCGGGCAACCCGTTCGCCTGGGTGGGTGTGGCAGCACTTGTCGGCGGGCTCTTCGGCGTGAGCTGGATGTCGCTTGCCACGGTGGTGTCGAGCCGCCGGATGTCGGCCGCACTGGCGACTGTCCTCGGGTTGGCGATCATCGGTTGGTCGGCGCTCGATGTGGGCTTCGACCGGGTCACCTCGCCGCTGTCGTTCGTCGGCGCGCTCGGGGTGTCGCCGCTCGGCCGGCCGCGTGCCGCCGCCTGGACCGGCGGCCTGGCTCTCGGGCTGCTCGCCCTCGGGCTGCTCGCGCTCGGCCTCCGAAGTGTCGGCGGTGTCCTCCTCGAGAAGGTCGAGCGGCGGGCCGCACTGGTTGGGCAGCTCCGCTTCGCCGTGTCGACCCAGGACCTCCGGGCCGTGCTCCTCTTGCGGCGTCAGCTCACGGCCGAGCATTCGCGGGGCAAGCCCTGGTTCCGCGTGCCGGGTTGGTCGGATGCCAACGGCGCGGTCTACTCGCGGAGCCTGCGCAGCGTCGCCCGCTGGCCGCTCGGCCGCGTCGTGCGGGTGCTGCTGTGTGCGGTCGTGGCCGGGCTGGCATGCCGGGCCGCGTGGGAAGGCGCGCTGCCGGTCGTGCTCATCGCCGGCATCGCCGTGTTCATCGCCGGGCTCGATGCGACCGAGGCACTGTCGCAGGACGCGGACCATCCGGCCATCCTGGCCATGCTGCCCCGCCACCGCGGCCGCCTCGCCAACCGCCAGGTGGTCGTGCCCGCCGCCGTCCTCTTCCTGTTCGGACTGATCGGCGGCGTGGCGGGTGCGCTCAGTGGACCACTGTTCGGTGGCTCGCTGCCGTCGGGTGGCGGACAGTTCGCTGCGGCCGCGTTGCTGGCACTGGTGGGCGCGGCCACTGGGACAGTGGGCGCGGCCGTCAGCGTGGCGATGGGTCCACCGTCGTTGGCGACGATGCTGACCACGCCGGAGCTCGCCTATGGCCGCTCAATGTTGGCACCCGGACTGCCACTTCTTGGTTTGGCGATACCGTTGATCTGGGCTCGGTCGACTGCGCATGCGACGCTGAAGCCGTCGGCCATTCCCGGGCTCGTGCGGGGCACGTTGATCGCTGCGATCCTCACGTATGCGGCGGTGCTGTGGCTGACCGACGGCGGCATCCGCGACCCGAACCGGGTGTAGGAGCACTCGCGTCACCGCCAGACCTCATGCACGGTCCCACCCTCGATCACCGTCGCAACCAGCGGCACGCCGGGCCGGTAGACGAAGTGCGTGTAGCTCGGCGCTCGCAGGACGACGAGGTCGGCACGCGCGCCGGGCGTGACGATTCCGACATCGGTGCGCCGCAACGCCTTCGCGCCACCCAGCGTCGCCGCCGCGATTGCTTCGTCCGCGGTCATCCGGAGGTCGCGCACGGCCAACGCGATCACGAACCCCATCGAGGTGGTGAAGCTCGATCCTGGGTTGCAGTTGGTGGCGAGCGCAACGGTGACGCCGGCGTCGATGGCGCGACGGGCATCGGGGTACGGCGAGCGCGTGGAGAAGTCGGCGGCGGGGAGGAACGTCGCCACCGTGGTGCCGGCCGCTAGCGCGTCGAGGTCGCAGTCGCTCAGGTACGTGCAGTGGTCCGCACTGGCCGCGCCCAACTCGACCGCGAGCTGCACGCCGGGGCCGTGGCCGAGCTGGTTGGCGTGGATGCGGGGCTCGAGGCCATGTGCCCGGCCCGCAAGCAGTACGGCGCGGCTCTGGTCGGCATCGAATGCTCCGGTCTCGCAGAACACATCACACCAACGTGCGTGCGGTGCGACGGCGGGAAGCATGTCGGCGATCAGGTGGGCCACGTAGTCGTCGGCGCGGCCGGCGAACTCGGGAGGTACGACGTGCGCGCCGAGGAACGTCGTGTCGTGCGTGTGCTCGCGGCCGATCTGCAGGCAGCGGACCTCGTCGGCCGTGCGAAGGCCGTAGCCCGACTTGATCTCGACGGTGGTGATGCCGGCCCGGCGGGCCTCGTCCCGCAGCGAGACCGTATGCGCGCGCAACTCATCGTCGGTAGCCGCGCGGGTGGCCTCCATGGTGACGCGGATACCGCCGGCGGCATAGGGCTGGCCGGCCATGCGGGCCGCGAACTCCTCCGATCGGTCGCCGGCGAACACGAGATGGGTGTGGCTGTCGACGAAGCCCGGCAGAACACATGCCCCGCCCGCATCGATGTGTGCGTCGGCCGCGGAGGCCTGGGATGACGGGCCGACCCAGGCGATGCGGTCCCCGTCCAGAACGACAGCGGCGTCGCGGATGATGCCGAGTGGTCCGTCACCCACGGCGGGGTCGTTCGTGACGAGTAACCCGATATCGTCGACCAGGAGCGTGGTCACGGTCGGCCGGTGCTCAGACGAGGTTGCGATCGTCGGTGCTGTACGCCCTGTACGCGACAGAGGTTCGGGTCGACATCACGCCATCCATGGCCGCGATCTGCTCGGTGACGATGGTCGCGATCTGCTCATGGTCCGCAACCCACAGGATGGCGATCAGGTCGGCTTCGCCCATGGTGGAGTACACCTCGCGCACGCCGTCCAGGTCGGCGATCGACTGCCCGAGCGACACCGTGCGGCGGGGCTCGCTCTTCACGAAGACGAAGGACGTGATCATCCGGCCGATCGTACTGGTGCGTCGGCACGCCAAGACGGTCGAGATCGATCGGATGGCCGCCGGCCGACCATTGCGTCGAAATCGGCTGCCGTCACGGGACGGACACGAAGGCGACCACGCTGTCGACCACGGCGGTGGCGACCGAACCGAGGCGGGCGTAGGTGTGGGCGTGTGCATCGCCGGATGCAACACCACGTTCCCTGTCCGCGCCTTCGACGAGGAACGCGTCGAAACGGCCGGCGCGTTCGCGTACCGGCGTGCCGGGGAAGCCCGGCGACGGCGTCGACACTGCGATCGCCCCGTCGAGTACCACGATGGCGACCGCACCGGCGGCCTCGACCATCGTTCCCCGCGCGATTCGCTCCACGCGGAGCTCGCCCGCATCGGGCGCCGAACCGTCGCTGCGCACCATCAGGTTCAGGTCGCGAATCGGGCCGTCGATCAGTGCGCATACGGTCGCGGCACCACCGGAGAAGGCCATTGCCTCGTACTTGGCGAGACGGTGCTCGACTCCATCGATCGTCAGAAACATGCCGGCACCTTCGGCCACGGCGACGAAGCGCACGACTCCCGGAAGGGAGGAGAACGGGCCGTCGGCTGCGACGGTTGCGAGGCTCAGCCGCCACGTCCATGCGTCCGGCGCCGGGAAGGCGACGATCTCGAGGGTCGTCCCACGGCCGTTGGCCCAGGGCATGGACCGGTGCTCGGCCAGGCGTTGCAGCTTCACCGACCGAGCATGGCACGCACGCGACGCTTTTCCTCTTCTCTGCGGAACATGGTGTCGGTACGGTCAACGCAGGGTTTCGGAGGGAGAATGGACATGCCGTCGTGGCAACCGAATTGGGAAGACGTGGGCTTCGACTACGCAGGCGCGGAAGAGGCCGCGCAGGAGTGCGACGAGTGTGCGCAGTTCATCTCAGGCCGCCATGCCGTCCTCGGGCCGCCGCTCGCCGAGGCCCGGGTCGAATGGCGTGGGGTCCATCGGCAGCGTTTCGACGACGAGACCGCCGCCCTCGATCGTGATGCGGATCTCCTCACGGACGAGCTGCGGATGACCGCTGCTCGGATTCGCGCTGAGGCGGAGGAGGCGCGGATCGAGCAGCACCGCCGTGTGCTCGACCGTGAGCGCTGGGTCGAGGAGAGCGCCCGAGAAGCGGCGGTGGAACGGGCACGACAGGAGGCGGAGGCGGCGGAGGCAGCACGTATCGACGCGGCGCGGGCGGCTGCAGCTCACCGCTCGGCGATTCTCCTTTGACCGTTGCGGACCCGCGTGGGGTCAGGCGTGGAGGCGCTCCACCACGTAGTCGATGCAGTTCGTGAGCGCACGTACATCATCGGGGTCGATCGCCGGAAACATGGCGACCCGGAGCTGGTTGCGCCCGAGCTTGCGGTAGCTGTCCGTGTCGACGATGCCGTTTGACCGCAGCACCGCGTTCACGGCCGATGCTTCGACCCCGTCGAGATCGATCGTGCCGACCACGTTCGAGCGCAGCGCAGGGTCGGCGACGAACGGGGTAGCGAACGACGACTTCTCCGCCCATCGGTAGAGGTGTTCAGCCGACTCGGCGCAGCGGGCCGAGGCCCACGCAAGGCCGCCGTTGCTGTTCAGCCAGTCGACCTGCTCGGCGAACAGGAAGAGGGTGGCCAACGCCGGCGTGTTGTAGGTCTGATTCTTCGTGCTGTTGTCGAGCGCGATCGTGAGATCGAGCGAGGCGGGAATCCACCGGCCGCTGGCGGCGATGCGTCTGATGCGATCCAACGCGGCGGGGGAGCACAGCGCGGTCCAAAGGCCGCCGTCGGACGCGAAGCACTTCTGGGGTGCGAAGTAGTAGCAGTCGAACTCGCTCGCCTCCACGGCCAGGCCGCCTGCGGCCGAGGTGGCGTCGACGAGCACGATCTGGCCGTCGGCGGCCGCAGTGCCGGCCGGACGTTCGATCGGGCCGGCGACTCCCGTCGAGGTCTCGTTGTGGACGAGGCAGTACGTGTCGACCGCGTCGTCAGCCTTGGCTTCGGGTCGGGAGCCTGGAGCCGACTCGATGATCGAGGGGGTGACCAGGTGGGGTGCGGCGGCAGCGGCTTCTGCGAACTTCGAGGAGAACTCGCCACAGACGAGATGCTGGCTCTTGCGGTCGATCAGACCGAACGTGGCAGCGTCCCAGAACACCGTCGATCCGCCGTTCCCGAGCACCACTTCGTAGCCGTCGGGGAGCACAAAGAGCTGACGGAGGCCGGCCCGAAGGCGCCCGACCACGTTCTTCACGCCGTCCTGGCGATGTGACGTGCCGAGGTAGGTCGCCGACACCGCGTAGAGGGCATCGACGGCCTCGGGTCGGATCTTCGACGGGCCGCAGCCGAAGCGGCCGTCGCCGGGCAGCAGGTCGGTGGGAATGGTGATGGTCGGCACAGGCATCGATCCTAGGAGTGGTGCTGATCACCGATTCCCGCATTCGCAGCGGAGGAACCGGAGTCAGGA
>JAYUDQ010000307.1:0-2035 GCA_043739745.1 Acidimicrobiia bacterium
GGCAGGATCGCTGGCCGGCCACCTCGGGCTCGGCAAGCTCATCTGCGTCTACGACGACAACCACATCACCATCGACGGCCCGACGGAGCTGGCCTACGGCGACGACGCCGGCATGCGCTTCCGGTCATACGGCTGGGATGTCGACGAGGTCGGCGAGATCGCCAACGACCTCGACGCGCTCGAGGCTGCGGTGCGTCGCGGCATGGCCGTCACCGACAGGCCGACCCTCATCCGTCTGCGCAGCCATATCGGCTTCCCGGCCCCGACCCGCATGGACACCTCGGCTGCGCACGGCGAGCCGTTCGGCGTTGAGGAGATCGCCAAGACCAAGGTCATCCTCGGCCTGCCCGCGGAGGACTTCTTCGTGCCCTCCGACGTCCTTGCCATGTACCGGGCCGCAGGACGGCGCAACGCTGGGCTTGTGGGCGACTGGGCCGATCGTGTCGCCGCCGCCGGCGACCGTGGCGAGCAGCTCGACGCCTGCATCAACGGCACGCTCGCCTCCGGCTGGGACGCCGGCCTTCCGGTGTACGAGGCGGGTAAGGACATTGCCACCCGAGCCGCGAGCGGCGAGTGCCTCAACGCACTCATCCCCACCGTCCCCGAATTGGTCGGCGGCGGGGCCGACCTGACCGGCAACACCGGCACGGCCATCAAGGGTGTCGGCACGTTCTCCCGCGCGACGCCCGAAGGCCGCCTCATCCATTTCGGCATCCGCGAGCACGGCATGGGCGGAATCATGAACGGGATGGCGGCCCATGGCGGCGTCCTCCCGGTGGGCGGCACGTTCTTCGTGTTCAGCGACTACATGCGCGGCTCGGTCCGGGTCGCCGCCATCAGCCGGACCAAGGTCGTGTACTCGTGGACCCACGACTCGATCGGCGTCGGCGAGGACGGCCCGACGCACCAGCCCGTCGAGCAGCTGGCGTCGCTGCGGGCCATGCCGGGGCTTCGCCTGATCCGCCCGGCCGACGCCAACGAGGTCGCCGCCGCATGGCGCGTCATCATCGGCGCCGAGGACGGTCCGACCGGCCTCATCCTCAGCCGCCAGAAGGTCCCCGTTCTCGCCGGGACCGCGCAGCGGGCCGCAGTGGGCGTGTCCAAGGGCGCATACGTGTTGGTCGACGCGCAGAGCGAGGAGCCCGAGATCGTGCTCGTCGGCTCGGGCAGCGAGGTCCAGCACTGCGTGATGGCGGCCAAGCTGCTTGCCGAGGAGGGCTTCGACGCACAGGTCGTGTCGATGCCGTCGTGGGACCTGTTCGACGAGCAGGACGAGGAGTACCTCGATTCGGTCTTTCCCCCGGGGGTGCCCGTCGTCGCCTGTGAGATGGGCTCGTCGTTCGGCTGGGAGCGTTGGGCCGACCTGTGCGTCACGATCGACACGTGGGGCGCGTCGGCTCCGGCCGAGCAGCTGATCCCCGAATACGGTTTCACGGCCGAGTCCGTGGCCGAAGCCGCACTGCTGCTACTCGAAGGCCCCGAGGGAGACTGACTGCTATGTCCACTGATGATATGTCCACTGACCGTTTACACGCCCTGTCGTCCGAGCAGGGCCAGAGCCCCTGGATCGACAACCTCAAGCGCAGCTACCTGTCCGACGGATCGCTCGCTGCGCTCGTGGCGCGTGGCGTCCGCGGCGTCACCAGCAACCCGACCATCTTCCAGAAGGCCATCGCCGGTTCGGACGACTACGACGTGCAGTTCAGCGCGCTCTCGAAGGCCGGCTCGACCATCGAAGAGGCCTACTGGTCGATGGTGATCGACGATGTCAGCGGTGCCTGTGCGGTCCTGCGCTCGGTGTTCGACGAGTCGCACGGCGTCGACGGCTACGTATCGCTCGAAGTGTCACCGACCCTGGCCGAAGACACACCCGGCACATCCGCCGCAGCCCGTCACCTGCACGAGACCGTCGCCCTTCCCAACCTCATGGTGAAGATCCCGGCCACCGCCCAGGGCGTGCCTGCGATCCAGGCGATGATCGCTGAGGGGCGCAACATCAACGTCACGCTGATCTTCAGCCTGGCCCGCCATGACG
>JAYUDQ010000308.1:0-5497 GCA_043739745.1 Acidimicrobiia bacterium
ACCCGTCGCCGGAAGAGCGCGTAACGGCGCGTCAGCGTCAAGGATGACTCGTGGTCACGGTGGCTTCGGGAGGTCCTTGGCCATGGTTGTGCTGACGACGCGGTAGCCGAGTGAGGTGTAGAGCTCCTGGGCTCGTTCGTTGAATCCGAAGACGTTGAGCCCGATCTCGGAGCGTCCGTCGTTCACAGCGAGTGCTTCGGCCGCGAGCATCGCGGCTCGACCGAGGCCCTGTCCTTGACGAGGTTCGTCGATCTTGATGTCCCACACGAAGGCTGAGCTCTCATTGGTTGGATGCGGCCCGATCCAGATCGTGCCAACGCGGTTGCCGGTCGTGTCCTCGATCACCATTACCCACGTGTCAGCGGTGTCGACGCCGTTGGGGAGCAGGTGCGGGAACTGCTCTTTCGCCTGCGCAAGCGCGAGGTCGCGTGACGTGGCGGTTGCGACGCTCAGGTCGGTTGCGTAGGTTTCGATCGCGTCGCTCGCCCAGGTGTCGAACTCGTCGGCTGTCATAGGTCTGAGCGAAACCTGGCTCACGGTGTTACCTCGCGATGACATGCGAGCATGTTCGCGCGTCCGCTGCGAGCGCAGAACACGCGATGCCGAACGACGGTCGCTGCGGCGTCATGGAACGCGCCAGGGGAACGGCGCATCGGCGTTATTCAAAGGGTCATTTGCGAAAGACGCAGAGATCGGACGAGGGTGCGGGCGATTCAACGGCTCGACACGTGGCCGGGACGAGCAGCACATACCGGCTGCGCGTCAGATCGGCGTCGTTCGATCCGGCATCGAGCAGAATGGCTGCCATGGAGCCAGAAGTTATGACCTGTCGCTCGGCATGGGAAACCATGACCGCAATCACCGACGGTCGGGGCGTCCGCAACTTCCACGCTGACCTCGACATGGACAACTACGTCGTCGAGACCGACCTGTTCCCACGGGACGTGCTCGACGTGTACAGCGACTGGAACCTTGAGCTCCCGGTCAGCGACGCGGACCGCGATCGCTACTTCAACGCGCAGCGCGGCGGCCAGCAGGGCGACTATCGCGCCGGAATGCGCAAGAAGGTCGCCAATGTCGTCGATTGCCTGACCCGCTTCCCCGCCTCGAAACGAGCCGTGATCTCCGTCGTCGCTGACCCGGCAGCCCACCACTCCGATACCGGCAACGCGAAGTGCTTGCGCGAGGTGCACTTCAACCTCGACGGCGACCGTCTGAACGGCACCGTCCTGTTCCGCTCACAGGCTGCCGAGATATTCCCGAAGAACATCCACTTCATCGGCCGGTTGTTTGCACAGATCGCCTCGCGGTTGCCTGGAGACGTACGGCCGGGCACGCTTCACTACCTCGCCACGGTGCTGGTGTCGGACCGCTCTTAGCGGGCATCGGGCCGAGCCGGTTCGCGTGTGGACGGCGGAGATTCCGGCGACCGCAATCCGAGCGAGCCTCCGTCACCCCCACCGAGCTCGTGACGCGCACAGAACGCGCGGCACAGAATCTCCTCCGCGATGAGAGTTACGCCGCGTATCAAGTAGGCGCTTATGCCGGTGCTGTCACCGGTGGTTCCTTGCCGGGTCTCTGGATGCCGCCTCGGTGGTTGACAACTGTTGATAGTCCCGGCAGAGTTGTGTGGTGAGCCGAAACACGATGAGCTTCGCCCTTCCCGAATCATTGCGTGAGTACATCGATGCTCGGGTCCGTGACGGCAGCTATGGCAATACGAGCGAGTACCTGCGCGACCTCATTCGACGCGATCAGCACGAGCAGGCCACGGAGCGTTTGCGCCATTTGATTGCCGATGGGCTCGAATCCGGTGAGGGACGGGTCGTCACTGGTGACGTGGTTGCCTCGCTTCGCGAGCGGGCGCTCCGCACCGACGCGTGACCGTCACGCTGCTGCGGCCGTTGGCCGAAGCCGACCTCATCGAACGAACCCGCTACTACCGACGCGAGGGCGGCGACAGCCTCGGCGAACGGTTTTTCGACGCCGCTGTCACAGCGCTCGACGCGATCGGGCGGATGCCTGGCGCAGGATCGCCACGCATCGGCGAGCTGTGTGGCATCCCCGGGTTGCGGGTCCGTCGCGTCTTGAGCTTCCCGTGCGGTTGGTTCTACTTCGTCGCCGACGACCACGTGGACGTCGTCAGACTGCTGACCGACGCGCAAGATCTGCCGACGTTCCTCGCCGACGCTTTGCCCGAGTAGCGCGCCACGCAGCGGCCTCGCCGGGGGGTCCGCGGCGGCCATCTCATCAACGCCTCGTTCGGGCGCGGTGCGGAGGATCACCCGTGTAAGCGTGGCACCGATGTGTCGATCACGGCGCGCATAACGTCCACGCAGATCGACAACTGTCGCGACCGTGGCGAGCAGCACCGAACGAATCCTCTCTGTGTCAAGCGTCGATTTCGAGGGGTGTTTGGGCGCGTTTGTTCGGCCGGGGGTTGCCGGCTGTTGTAGCGTTGGTGTCGGGTCCGGGAGTGACTTCGCCGAAGAACCGGTTGTCAGGATGCGAGACCGGTCACGCTGGCTTCGAGTCGTTCCTTCTTGTCCTCCCGGGCCCTCTGTCGGTCAGCGGCCGAGACGGTTCGCGTCGGCGAGAAGCTGTCGGTAGACGGCGTTGCTCACGTGTCGCTTCAACGACCGGAGGGCCTCGCGGTTGGTTTTGCCCTCGGCGACTTTGCGGTCGAAGAAGACGCGGCCGTCGCTGTGCTTGTGGCGGAGCTGGGTGACCGCGGCCATGTGGATCGCCGAGTTCAACGTTCGGTTCCCACGTCGTGACAGCCGATGTGCGATCCGACCGCCAGAGGAGTACTCGACCGGGGCGGTGCCGGTGTACGCGGCGAAATGATCACGGTTCCGGAACCGGCGGATGTCACCGGTGTTGCCGATCAAGATCGCAGCGGTCATCGGGCCGACGCCGAACAACTCGGTGACCGTCGTCGAGGTCACGCGCACGGTCGCCGCGATTTTGGCGCGTGATTCCTTCAGCTGCGCATCGAGGCGGCGGATGTCCTCGATCAGATCGTTCGCCAAATCGAACCGGATCTGCTCGACTGACGTCGCCGGGCGGATGTTGGCGAGGAACGCGACCGCCTTGGAAACGTTGATTTCCTTGGAGATCCCGCCCGGCACCAACTCCACGAGCAAAGAGTGCAATCGGGACGCGACCCGTGAGCGTTGGCGGCCGATGTCAGAGTTCCGTTTCGCCAACAGACGCAGCACCTCACTGTTGCCGACCGATTGCACGCGCCGTAGATCACGTGTCCGTAGCGCGGTCACTGCAACTGACATCGCGTCGTTCGGGTCGTTCTTGTTCGACCTCCCCGACCCGAGCACTCGTGTCCGCGCGGCCAACGTGGCGGGGACATCGACGACGGTTTCGCCGGCGGTCACGAGTTGCTGTGCGAGGAGAAACCCAAGTCCTTTAGCACCCTCGATCGCCCACGTCCGCGACGGGAACGGTGCCGCCCACGTCAACAACTTCGCGACCTGATCGCGGGTTGCTCGGACCTTCAATCTCGACAGCTCGTCTTCGCTGCCGTCGACGGCAACAGCCGTGTGGGTCACCTTGTGCGGGTCAATCCCGATGATCACTTGCATCATGTCCTCCATGGTCTCTGAATGAATGCGGGACCGTGGAGGGCACTCCTACTTTGGTTCGTGTTCGCGCTGGATCACCTCTCTCGAGCCACCCCACGGCGAGGCCCCGACCGGATGTTCTTCGTTCTCAAGCCAGACCCGCGCTGCGAGCCGGCAGGCGCTTCGTGAACAACCCGACCGGGACCTCGACGACGCTACGCACCAACGCAACGTCAACCTCAAGTATCAAGTAGGCGCATCGGCGCCGAATGCTTGCGGCGTGCTATCAGCAGTCGTCGAGCGCGACGACGAGCGCTGAGATCACGGCGACGTCAGTGTCGGCGATGGTGAAGGACGTGGCGTCGGCGAGACCGAACAGAACGGCAACCTCCCCGGCTCTGGCGTGATGCAAGCGGACTCGACCCGAGCCGCGATCCATCGACAACGTCCGGCCGGTCGCGCCGGGCCGTCGCACATTCACGTGCCCTTTGCCCTTGTCGACGACCACACGCTCGATTTCGTACCCGGCGGCCACGAGCGACGCGAGTAGCCGTGCTGCAACCGGACGCTCCGGAGTGTTCATCTCCGTCACGGCGTCGACGATCGTGGTGGGAGTGCCGGAGTTGCGAGGCATGGACCGCCCATCTCGTGCTGCGCCTCGCGGGGTTGCGACGACGAATTCAATGTAGCGCCCCGCACACACGCTCGCGCACACAAGTGCTTGGGAATTGCCCACTGACCAGGCGCTCGACAGGCAGATCACGACGGCGTATGCCACCGCTGTTTGTGGTGCCCCAACCACTTCCTTTCGGACCTCATTGCCACCTTGGCTCGAAGCCCGTGTGTCATTGCGCTCGAGCAGGCAGCTGGTACCCGGTGCCGGGCTCGCTGGTCGCAGTGTCCGCTGGTGCACAGAACGCGCGACGCAGAACGACGCGCCGAACGCGATGGCTAGAGGCGCCGATCGGCGCTTATGCCGCCTGCCCTGTGGCTATGCACTTGACGCTGATTGCCGCCCTCGTCAGCCGAGCACGAGAGGCTCCGATCGGGTCGTGGCCGAACGTGTTTGGATACACAGGTGCGTTGTACAAAGGTCCCGCGCTTGTGCTCTGCGTCGATCGGCGGGTCTCGACACTTTGAGATCGCACTACGAAATGGGTTGCGTGGCCAGCGAAGTGCGGATCTGCGCTGACCCTTCGTACCGCAGCGGCACTCGCCTGAATCCCATCATCCAGTAGCCGGCACTGCGACCTGCGAGCGCGGCTACGTCGTGGAGACTGAGCGCGTCGGCGCCGTCGCGGCCGACGATCGTGGCTACGTCGCCCACGACCACCCCGGGCTGTGAGGATGTGTCGATCACGGTGTACTCGGCGTTGACCGACAGCACCGGGCAACGGCTGCCGCGCAGCAGCACCGATGCGCCGGCGGAGAGCTCATACCCGTTGTCGATGCCGACAAGAAGGACCGCTGTGCGCACCATCGCGTCGGGCGATCCGGTAGCGAGGTCGTCGCCCGGCTCACGCCTGCCGACGTGGATCACGAGCGCTCGGATTGCGCGCAACGCCTGCCGGAACCCGAGGTCCTCGGCGTGCACCTCGTGGATCGGCGAGATGCCGTAGGTGAGGTGCCCGGGGGCAATGGTGTTGAGGTCGTCGGGGATCGAGTCGATCACGGCCGAGCTGGCGGTCGCCTGGGCGTAGCGGATGCGGATGCCGTGCATCGCCTCGATCTGGCGGACGAGCTCGCCGAACGCAGTGATCCGACGTCTCGCCCAGGCCGCCCCACCATCGTCGCTGAACGGCACGTGGGTGTAGATGCCCTCGAGGTACACTCGTGGCTCGGCAACGATCGCGGCCACGAAGGCCGCCGCTTCGTCGAAGCGCACACCGAGGCGGCCGAACCCGGCGTCGACCTCCACA
>JAYUDQ010000309.1:0-2031 GCA_043739745.1 Acidimicrobiia bacterium
ATGCGAACGGTCCGGCCTCGGTACGACAGCGTCCAGAACTGCCCGTCTCGTCGGAAGAGATTTCCTTCAGGGACCCCATCCTCGGCCACGGTCTGCGTCGCATCGAGACGGCCGCATTGCTGTTCGAGCGATGCCGCCGCGGCGCTGATGAGCGGAGCACCGGCCTGTTCGGCGCTGACACGGGCGCGGCCGAGGTGCTCGAAGGCGACGGATCCCCGACCGAGGGCGAGCGCGAGCCGACCCAACTCGAGTTCGACGGGCCCCCAGCAACAGCCGGCGATCCCGTCCACGGCCCACAAACCGGCATGGGGCAGGAGCAGGTCGTACAACGCCTCGCAGGCCGTCGCCTCTTCGACGCCGGTGGCGACGCGGCCGAACATCAGCAGCGTTGTGAGCTGTTCGCCGTCTTCGCCGAGGCGGGTGAATCCGTTGTCGGCGTGAAGCTTGAGCAAGCGCCGGGCCCGGTCGCGGTCACCGGCCAGCCAGTGCACCATCGCCAGGCCCGCGGCGTAGCTTGCCCACTCGGCGGGATCGACTTCGACCAGCCCCTCGAGGGCAGCAGGATCGGGGGTTCTTCCCCTCGACGCGTCGATTCCCAGCGCCAGGGTCGCGGCCATCATCGCCGCGTTGTGACTTCTTGTGGCCTGGGCCGCCAACGCGACCTCGCCGCACCAACGATCGGCGGCGTCGAGGTCGCCTCCGAGCAGCGCTCGCATTCCGCGAAACAACGGCACGTACCAACTCACCAGAGGTTGGCGGAGCTGTTCGGCGAGGCGGGTGAACGCGGCGATGTTGCGGTCGACGGCGGCGATGTCGCCGACCTCGAGATCTGCAACGATGCGGTACCGGTAGCCCAACAGCTCCAGCACCCGGTCACCGGCGACGACGGCCAGCTCGACGATCGTGTCGGCGTTGTCGCGCCGGGTCATCGTGTAGGCCGGACCCGCGTACGCGTCGTTCAGCGCGGCCAGGACCTGCGCGATCAACAACGGATCGTCAGTGGTCTGTGCCAGCTCCAAGGCTTCGTTGGCACGGTGACGAGCGATGGACACCGTCTCGGGGGTCGCCGCGGCGACAGAGAGTCGCGCCAACAGCATCGACCGCAGCGCGGTTGCGTCGTCGGGCAGCCGCTCCAGAGCGTCGGCGACCAACGACGCCTGCTCAATGCTCGCGATCGGAACTTCCCATGCCACCGGTCCGGCGCCCATACCAAGAACCGATCGGGCGAGCAGTTCAGGGTCGGCGACGCTTCGGGCGAGCTTCGCGCTTGCCAAGAACCGCGCCCGAGCATTCTCCAACTCGCCAGCAAGGAGAAGCGCCTCTCCCTCCTCGACCAGCAGAACGGCGACACGGTGGCTGTCCTTGGCGCAGTTGCGCGCCGCACGGGCGAAGCACAGGGCGGCTTCGTCGAACGCCAAGACCCGCTTGGCCCGACGCGCCGCAAGTTCCCAGTGGGCGGCGGACGCTTCGGTGTGGATCGGACCGGCCTGTTCCAGGTGATCGGCGACCACGGCGTGGAATGAATCGTCGACCGTGAGCCTCTCCTCGAACACGGAAGCGACGCGGAGATGCAGTTCGGTTCGACGTACAGGGTCGATGCCATCGAGGACGACGTCGCGAACGAGATCGTGACTGAATCGGTACCCGTTCGCGGGATGGTCGTGGGCGATCAGTCCAACTGCTGCCGCCGTCGCGAGACCGGCGATCGCTTCGCTCAACGCCACGTCGGTGATCCCCGAGACGACGTCGGCGGTGAACGGGTTTCCCGCGATCGCACCAGCCCGAAGCAGCGCGACGGCAGCTTCGGGCACCCGCGCTAAACGTCGCCCGATGACGGCAGCCACCGCCAGTGGCACCGCGGCCGGGGCGACATCGAGGCGTCCCGACTGGGCCAAGAGTTGGCCGAACTCCCACACGAATAGCGGGTTTCCGCCGCTGCGCTCGATGATCGACTTGCGAGCGACCGACGAAACCGTCGACCCAACCGCGATGGTCAGGAGCTCAGCCGCTGCGTCGGCGGACAGAGCTGGG
>JAYUDQ010000310.1:0-5493 GCA_043739745.1 Acidimicrobiia bacterium
GAAGCCCGCGGCGGGTCAGGCGGATCGCAGCATGACAGCGCCGCCATCGTGAAGGCCACCGGACGCCATGGCGCACCTGTCCCGATCGCCGACACACTCCTCGCCGCTGCGTTGGCCGCTGCGGCGGGCCTCGACGTGCCGGCTGGCCCGCTGGCGTTGGCTGTCGACCGGCCGGGGCTCGACGTGATCCGCGTGCCATGGGGCGGTGGCGTGTCGAACATCGTGGTGGTGAACGACGGCGGTGTCGCGTTGGCCGCGGCCGGATCGCTGCTCGCGGTCGGCTCGGGGCTGAACTATCCGGGCGAGCCGTGGATCGATGTGGCCGCGACAACAATACGTACGCATAGGACTGCGGCGTCGAATGGCGTTACGCCGGCCGCAGCGTTCGCCGCCGGCGCGCTGAACCGCGCGCTGCTCGCGGCCGGTGCACTCAGCCGGGCCGTCGACCTGAGCGTGCAGTACTGCAACGAGCGTGAGCAGTTCGGCAAGCCGATCGGCAAGTTCCAGATCCTGCAGCACTACCTGTCGGAGATGGCGGGCGAGGCTGTTGCCGCGGAAGCTGCGGCCGACAATGCCGTCGATGTGATCGCAAGCGGCGCCGACGAGGCCGAGTGCATCCTCGTCTGCGCTGCGGCAAAGGCCTATGCGGGGCGCGCCGTTGCGACCATCAACCGGCTCGCCCACCAGATCCACGGTGCCATCGGCTACACGGACGAGCACCGGTTGCAATACACGACCCGTCGGCTCTGGGCCTGGCGTGACGAGTTCGGTAGCGAAGCCGAGTGGGCCGCCGTTGTCGGCCGTGGGATCGCCGCGGGTGGCGGTGCGGCGATGTGGCCGCACATCACGCAGTGGCCACCCGTCCGAGCGTGACGCAGGCGCGGCCCGGCGCGGCGGGCGTATCCCGTTGATCCCTTCGATGCCGCCCCCACCAGCTCCCCCGGAGCTCCGCCCGCGCCGGCTGGGGGAGCTCCTCGACGCGTCGGTCAAGATATGGGGCGCAAATCTGCGTTTCCTGGTGCCACTTGCCGCGGCTGTGGAGCTCCCCTTCCAATTCGTCAGCGCCCTCGTCGAACGGTCGGTGCGGCCATCGCTGATCGACTCGATGCAGACCTACCAAAAGGCACTGCAGGACAATCCCAACGCGACGCTCCCGAAGTTCTCCGCCTCGCAGATCGCTGCGTTGGTCGGTTCGGTGGCCATCAGCTTCATCGCAACCGTCGCGCTCGCCGCACTGATGACCGCGATCGTGCTCGACGTCTACGCGAAGCGTGCGCCGAATCGCGGCAACGCCATCCGGGTCGCGCTCCGGCGCGGTCCGCTGATGCTGCTCTCCACGCTCATCTCCGTTCTGGTCGCTGGGGCGATCGGGGGGTTGCTGTTCATCCCGGCGACGCTCGTGTCGTCGAGTGCGTTGGTCCTCGGGTTCTTCGGGCAACTCGCCGGCGGTGCCCTGTTCGTCTGGGTCTGGTTCCGCATCGGGAGTGTGATGCCGGCGATCATCGTGGAGGGCCTCGGTCCGATCGCCGTGTTGCGGCGCTCGGTAGCACTCGTGAAGGGGCGGTGGTGGGGCGTGTTTGGCGCGCTCGTCGTCGGTACGCTTGCGACCGGGATCCCCGGTGCGATC
The DNA here is from genome assembly GCA_043739745.1 of Acidimicrobiia bacterium. Lineage (GTDB taxonomy): Bacteria > Actinomycetota > Acidimicrobiia > Acidimicrobiales > JANYDT01 > JAYUDQ01. The sequence goes on from JAYUDQ010000310.1 coordinate 1,628, forward strand.
ATCCAGGCCATGGTGCATGCCCTCTTGCGTGCCGCTGGCGGCAACAACTCCGGGTTCGACTTCGTCTGGACGGCGGTTGCGGCGACGGTCTCGAATGCGCTGGTGGCGCCCCTGCTGGCCACGATCACGGTGTTGATCTATGTGGACCTGCGGGTGCGCAAGGAAGGACTCGACGTCGCCGGTCTCTCGGCGCCCGCACCGGGGCCTCCGCCAGCACCTGCCGGGTCGTCGGAGGGCTGAGGCGGCCGGGCGTCGCGTCGGTATCCGATAGGTATCCGATAGGTATCCGCGCACCTCGACGCCTACGCCCGCGCGCCTCGGCCCAAAACGTGGCACCTGCCCCACGTTTCGACCTGAGGTGCGCGGGCAATTGCCATGAGGTGCGCGGGACCGGACCTGCGGCACCCCCAGCGCTCCGGGTCCGCGGCCTGCGTCGGATCGCGTACGTTCCGGGCAACGGACACAGCGATCCTGCCGGTTGTCACACTCAACGCCCGGCTCGTGCCTCGAGCCGCATTTGGGACCTCCTCCGCCCTCGGATGCGACCGTGTGGCGGAACACGAACGGTACGAAATGGACAGCGGCAATTGTGCCGGGTGTCTGCGCCATAGCGTTCCATGGCGCCAATCGGGCGCGCGTCCCGATCGGCGCGCTTGGCCGGTACTACCGCGAAGCGACCTGACGGGTGAGCTGCCGAAGGGTGGCGTCGAGCGCCTCGCGGTCAGCTCGGCTGAGGTGTTGGAACAGCGCCGAGCCGGCTCCCAGATGGGTGACGAGTGCTGCGTCGACGGCCACTCTGCCAGCAGCAGTGAGCGCAACCGGCTCGGAGCGTCGATCGTCGAGATCGCGTCGTCGTTCGACCAGCCGTCGGGCCACGAGTCTGTCGATCCTCGCCGTGACGCCGGCGCGCGAGACCATGAGCGCGTCGGCGAGTTGGGACGGCCGCAGCATGAAGGGTTCGCCGCTGCGGCGCAACGCAGACAGGACATCGAACTCCGCGAGGGACAACCCGCGAGCCTCGAGCGCGGCATCAAGCGACTTGAGCGAAAGGAGCACAAAACGGTTGAGCCGCGCAAACAGCGCCATGTCGGAAAAGTCGAGATCCGGCCGGGCCGCGCGCCAGCTGCGAGCGAAGGCATCGATCGCGTCGGTCTCGTCCATGGACCGAAGTGTAGTCAATGTGTGTATAGTTAGGAGATGAACTATACACCGTCGACAGATCTCCGAACGGGCCAGCCGTGCTCGCGCCCATGACGACCCTCGATGCCGCGACGGTGGTTTCCATCGGCCTGCTCGCCGGGGCGCTCCTCCTAGAGACGGCAGTGCTCGTCCCGCATTGGCGGTCCCTGAGCGTCGGTGAGTTCGCTGCGCTCCATGGAGCGTTCGCATCGCGCCTCTACCGCTTCTTCGCGCCGCTCACGGTCGTGTCGGTGGCGTTGTCCGTGGCGTCGGGCGTCTTGCATCTGCGCGTCGATGCCAGGCATGCCGCCGGCGCGTGGCTCACACTTACGGGCTCCGCTCTCGCCGCGTCGCTCATGGCGTTCTACGGCCTCTACTTCCGGACGGCAAATCTCCGGCTGCCCGAGGTGGCCACGGCGGGGAGCCAACCGCGGTTCGACGCGATGCTCCGCAGGTGGCATCGGGTCCAACAGATCCGGACCGCCGTGAGCGTCGTCGCGCTCGCGCTTGCGACCCTCGGACTGGCGTACTGACCTCGTCGCGCGTTCGATGGTCCGGCGCCTACATTCCCGGCGATGGACACACCGATCCTGCGGGTCGTCACCCTCAACGCCGGTTCGTGCCTCGAGCCGCACTGGGATCTCCGCCGCCACGAGATCCTCGCCTGGCTCGACGCGCTCGACGCCGACATCGTCTGCCTGCAGGAGATCTGGGAAGACGCAACCCACGAGAACACCGCCGGTTGGCTCGTCCGCAATCAGCCGGTGGGTCGCTGGAACTGGGTGTTCGGCGGCTTCCCGTTCGCGTTCGCCCGATCCGATGCTCCCGACTCGGTGCGCTTCGGATCGGCGATCCTGTCGCGCTGGCCAGTTGACGAGCATGAGCTCTACGCATTGCCGATCGATCCCGACCCAGCCGTCGACCACCCCGGTTGGCGACTGCAGTTCGAACTGCTACGCGCACGTACGGCTGGCATCGACGTCTACTCCACACACCTCGCGCCGCCGCCCGCTCAGGCCTACCACCGGCTTCGCCAGGTGCGCTTCATCGACGAGACCATCCTGGCCACCCAGGATGCCGGAGCGCCGTGCGGGCCGATCCTGTGCGGCGATTTCAACGCCGAGCACGATTCCGAGGAGATCCGTTACCTCTGCGGCCTGGCCACGATCGACGGCCGGAGCACGTACTACCAGGAGGCGTGGCGCGCGGCCGGCAACACCGACCCGGGGTATACGAGCGACTGGCGGACGAACCCGATGAACGCCGCGTTCAACGTCCCGATGAAGCGCATCGACTTCATCTTCGCCGGCGACCCGTTCTTCCGGCCGCAAGGGGCCGGGCTGGTGCTCTCGGCCGGGCTGGTGTGCCACGAGCCGCGCACCGGCATCCACGCCTCCGACCACTTCGGGGTGACGGCCGACATCCGCTGGCCGCCGCGACCTTGCTGAACTGCCGCCTGCGGATCAGGCGTTGGCCGGCTCGACCTTCACCGGCGGCTCGGACACGACGGCGTTCCAGAACGACTCGTCGGGCGTCGAGAGCATCCGACGGTACACGTTCTCCGGGTACGTCAGCTTCAGCACCGCGTCGTCGTAGGCCACCTGCGAGACCGGAGTGGCCGGCCGGTCGTAGCCCGACGGCGTGACGTATGCGGACAGCTCGGCGTCGCTGATGCCGGCCAGTTCCTGCACTTCGGGGTCGATCCAAGCCCGGTAGTCGATGTTGGCGCCGGTGGCCACTTCCAGACACAGGCCCTCCGGACCCGGGAAGTACATCGACTGGCACATGCCATGGTTCATCGGTCCGGTGACGGGGATGCCGCGGCTGCGGATGCGGTCACGCAACGCATAGAGGTCGTCGAGGCTGTCGACGTTGAAGGCGATGTGCTGCATCGTGCCACCCGGCATCGGTCCGCCGGCGTTGCCGGCATGGGTGACGCCGAGCTCGTTGCGATCGGTGTTGTCTGGGTGCTGCACGAATGCCACGCAGCACGACGGATTGAGCTGGACGAAGCCGTGGAACGTGTTCTCGACGCCATGCATCCAGTACAGCGCCTTCAACTCGCCGCCCAGGACGTCCGTGAAGAACTCGATCTGCACCTTGATGTCCGTCGTCGAAAGGGCCAGGTGGTGGATGCCGTTCGGATGGAGTGCCATGACCGCGAGGCTACGCCCACGTGAACCTGAGTGTCACGTCAGCTTCTCGTGTCGATGCATCCGACTGGGGGTTCCCGCGCTCATGCCTTCAAGCTGCAGATCAAGCTGCAGATCAAGCTGGAGATCAAGCCGCGGTCACCCGGTACACACCGCCGTTGAGCGACGTGACCACCAGCGTCCCGTCGGCCGCAGTTCCTACCGATGTGAGGTAGGCCGTCCGGGCGCCGAGGTCGAAGGCCGCCCAGCGCCCGTCCCCCGGCTGCAGCGCCATCAGGCGCCCGGTGCACAGCTCACCGAACACGTACGACCCGCTCAGCGCTGCGACACCGGTACCCGGTCCGGCCACCGCCCCGCCGATCACCGCGCAACGTCCGTCGGCGTGGGGGAACTCGTACACCGGGTCGACCGCACCGGCAGGCTTCGACCCATTGAGATATGCGTGCGTACCTTCGCGTTTGCGCCATCCGAAGTTGATCCCTGCCCGCGCCGCGGGAACCCGGTTGATCTCCTCCCAGCTCGACTGGCCGACGT
>JAYUDQ010000311.1:0-5492 GCA_043739745.1 Acidimicrobiia bacterium
CAACTGGACGGCCGGATCGAGCAGGGCGCGAAGTTCGCCCAACGTCGCCAGATCGATTCTCCACTCCGGCCCGATGCGAACTTTCACCATACCGACGCCGCGATCGAGCAGCGGCTGCAGCAATCCGAGGTGCCACCCCGCCGCACCTTCTTCGAGAAACACGCTCGACGCGTAGACCGCCACGCTGTCGCGAACCCTGCCGATCAAGCCACTCACCGATCGGCCGACTTGCTTGCCAGCGAGGTCCCAGAGGGCGATCTCGACGGCACTGCGGGCCTGCGCAGCGATGCACTGATCGCCGAGCCGGCGGCGGGTGAACAGCCGCATCCGCTCGGCGAGACGCTCGACGGAATCGAGTTCCTCGCCGTTGAGTAGCGGTGCCAAAGCATCGTCGATAACCGTTGCCAGCACGTTCGCGAACGTGCAGCCGTAACTGTCGCACGCCTCGCCGTAGCCGACCAGGCCGGTGTCCGTCTCGATCCGCACGAAGCAGTACGAGAGCGGATCGCGCTCGAAGGCGAACGTCGCCGTCAGCGGGGTGACCGAGGTGATGCGCATCAGCTTTCCGTTCCTGCGGGGACTCGGCCCGTCATTCTTCCATCGATGACCGGCCAGCGTTGCGGGATGGTCAGACGGGCGCGGGACAGCACAGCCACCTGTCGACGTGCGGCCTGGCGGCTGAGGTCGTCCTCGTCCACGGTGGTGCAGCGCCCGTCGCATACCACCCGGCGGCCGGCGACGAGCACGTCTCGGACCGTGCGACCCTGCGCTGCCCAGATCAACTGCTGCACCGGGTTCCCACGTGGGCGCCATTGGGGAGCGGTGGCGTCGTGGATCACGAGATCAGCGGCCTTGCCGATGGTCAGCGAGCCGGTCCGATGCTCCAACCCCGCGGCGGTCGCGCCGCCGATGGTGGCCATTTCCAAGCCGTCGTAGGCACTGCAGCACGTCGGGTCGATCGTGGCGTCCTTGGCGATCCCAACGGCGAGGCGGGCGGCGTCGAGGATGTCGACGCCGTCGTTGGCGTTGGGCGCGTCGCAACCAAGACCGACGGCCACCCCGGCGCGATGCATGTCCATGTGCTTGCCCACCCGCGCCACGCCTTGCCCGTGGTGCAGGTAGGCCCACGGGCAATAGGCGATCGAAGTGCCCGTGCTCGTGACGAGGTCGACCTCCTCGTCGTCCAACCACACGGCGTGGGCCAACAGGAGATGGGAACCGAGCACACCGAGCCGTTGCAGATGGACGAGCGGCCGGACGCCAGTGCGCTTGAGGTAGGCGTCGACGTCGTTGCTCGTCGGCGAGATGTGCATCGTCATGCGCACCCCGCGAGACCGGGACAGCTCGGCAGCACCGGTCAGAAGGGCGTCGGAAGCAAGATCGTGACCGACGAGGGTGACCCACCCCTCGACCAGCCCGCCAGTCGGCAGCACATCGAGCGTAGCCGCCTGACGGGCCAACGTCTCAGCGGTCGGTGCGGTGAACGGGCCGTACTCGATGTCCCAACCCCACACACCCAGCCCAGCACGAATACCTATCTGTCGCGCTGCGGCCGCAACCGGCGCGAGGTGACCGATGGTGCCGGCCTCGATCACCGTGGTCACGCCGTTGAGCAGGCTGTCGACGAGCGTCAGCGTAGCCGCCAGCCCGTCGTCGTCGGGTCCGTGGGCATCGTTCAGCGGCACGGCCCACTCGAAGATCGAAGCGCCGGGCGGCATGTCGTCCGGTGCACAACTGCGCGCCAGCGGGTCGCCGGTGATGTGCTGATGGGTGTTGACGAAGCCGGGAGTGACCACACAATCTGTGGCATCGAGCTCGGGACTTGCGGGGAAGGCCAGCCGTATCGCTTCTGCGGTGTCGACGGCAACGATCTTTCCGCCGGCGATGGCCACGGCGCCGTTCAGGATGATGCGGCGCTGCTCGTCCATCGTCAGCAGATCACCGCCGGTGACGATCAGGTCGACGATCCCGGAGTTCGTCGTGACGGTCATGTCGTTCATGTCCGGCAATCGCTCCTCAGCCGAGGATCTGTTCGACCGAGAACTCGATATTGTTGCCGTCCGGGTCCTGCACGATGCAGATGTAGCCGACGACGACGTTGCGATAGAATGGCCCGAGCAGCAGGCAGCCGTCGGCGCGCGCCATCTCGGCGATTCGGTCGATGTCATCTCGCGATTCGCACGACAGCCCGAGATGGCTGATCGAACGCAGGAATCCGTACTCTTCCTTGATCTCGCCGGTGATCGCCGTCGGCAGTGAGCCGCAGATCAGCACGATCACGAAGCGGGCGCCCTGGATGCCGAGATGGTCGCCCGTGTTCGTCATGTCGCCGGGGTTGGCCAACCATGCGCTTCGCAGTCCGGTGGTCTCGTCGATCCGCTCGTGAATGACGCTCAGGGTCGTGTAGCGACGGTAGAACGCGAGGGTCGCATCGAGGTCACGTACCGGGAGGGCGATGTGTGTCAGGAGCGAGGTCGGGATAACGGTCGGTGGATTCATCAGTTGCACCGCTTTCATGATGTGACGGCTCGTGTGATGTGGCGGCTGCCGCTGACGCTGTTGCGGGCCGGATCATCCTGGTCTGACCACGAGAACATTGGACGCTCACGTTGGTCGAATGCTGCCGAACGATTGGTGATCCCGCGCTCGGCGAAGTCCGTCGGCAGGTCGAGTTCGCCGCGCACGGTGAGCCACAACCGGTAGAGGTCTCGCTTTCGATCCGGTTCCGGCCAGTCCACATAGTCGGTCCTGGCGTGCCAGACCTTGTAGTTGTTGAGGAACTGGATGTCACCGGGCCGGAAGTGCATGTTGAGGACGAACGCCGGCTCATTGGTGATTTCGTCGAGCAGGTCGAGCGCTTCGATCTGGTGCGCCGTCAACGCCGGCACGTCGGGCCCCCGGCTGGCGGATTCCAGATGACCTCTGCCGTAGTAGCTCGTCAGCGTGTTGTTCTCGACTGCGAAGATCCGGCATTCGAAGAACGAGACGGACAGATCCTTCTTGCGGCGATCCCACCACCACGATGCCTCGAATACCCCGACGAGATCGGGTCGGCGGCGAACGGCCTCGTTGTACACCGCCGCTGCGCTCACCAACGTCGAGATGCCACCGTCCTTGGCGGGCCGCACGCAGAGCAGCCCCACGACATCGCTGGAATCGGAGTGATAGTCGAGCTTCGCCGAGGTTTGATACCCGCGCACCTCCGGGTTGGCGAAATCGAGGCCTTGATCGCGGATGTGTACGAGGTACTCAGCGGCGTCGTTCTGCGGTATCGGAATGCCGATGTACTGACCGATTCCCCAATAGAGAGCCTTCAGCCGCCGCTCGGGCAGCCCTTCGACGGGGACGCCGCGAATCAGCACGAAGCCGCGCCCATCGAGCAGGTCGGCGAGGAAGGACTCGAGAATCGGTCCGAGTGTCGGCAGGACGAAGTTCTTCGTGGTGATCTCGTGCAGATCGAGGTCGTCGACGCCTGCCAGCGCCGCGAGCGCTTCGGCGACGTGTTCCTTGCTCAGCTCGAAGCGCCACTCGGAACGACCTTCTATCTCGCACCCACGCCAGACCGCCTCGCCGCTGGCCTGCCCGATCATGGGATCACCGGATCGGTGAAGGCGCCGCGTGTGGCGGCGTGCACGAACGGGAAGTGGGTGATGTCGGCAGCGAACCAAGTCGACGACGATGCCGGATTGTCGCACGCGACTTGGTTCATCTCAGGAGTGTAAGCCATCCATACTGGTCTGACCATCAGTCCATTTTGCCAGCCCACTCAGCTGGATCGATAACCCATGCAACCCAACACCTAATGAGCGGTTCCGGGCAGACCGCGCTGGCATTGATCCGCGTCCTCGACGTCATCGAACGAGACGTCGACCACGGCCTTCGCCTGTCGAGCAACAGAACCCATAACATTGCTGATCGCACCTCGTTCAGCTCTGCGAATCCAGCCCTGAACATCCAGAAACCAAGGAAGAGGTGACGAGTAACCGCGGACGGACCACCCAGGCGCCCACGGACGAGTCACAAGAGCGTCATGTCCAGAACCAAACCCAACAAAACAGAGAGAGACAACCACATGATCAGCGTGAACAACCAGATCGGCAGGGCTGGCACGGCGTTTATCGCACTCGCCCTCCTCGCCTCCGCCTGCGGTAGCGACGCCAAGACGACGCCGGTGTCCAGTGCGCCAAGCACTGCGGCCTCGACCACCGCGCCCTCGACCGCCGGCACCACTGCCGCCACGACCGGGGCCACCACCGGCTCCACGCCGGGTACGACCGCCACGACCACCGCCGCCGGTGGTGCTGGTGTCACCGCAGCAGGCATCTCCGACGCCCGTTGCGCCGAGAACAAGGCCGCCGGCAAGATCACCTACCTCAGCAGCTTCGACTTCGCAGCGGCGGCCTCGATCATCGACGTGGTCGTCGCCAAGGACAAGGGCTACTTCGACAAGATGTGCCTCACCGTCGACCTCAAGCCGAGCTTCTCGACCTCCAACTACCCGTTGGTGGCGGCCGGAACGGCACAGTTCTCGTCGGCCGGTAGCTACACCGAGATCCTCAACTACTCCAAGGACGGCGCCAAGTTCGTCGCCACCGTCGATTACGGCAAGGCACCGGTCGAGGCGCTGATCACCAAGGATGGTGGCGCGACAACGCTCGCTGCACTCAAAGGCAAGACGATCGGTGTCAAGGGCGACCTTCCGCCATCGATCGTCGCGATGTTGGCCAAGGCCGGCCTCAAGCGAGGCGCCGATTACCAAGAGGTGCTGCTCGACGGCTTCGATCCGCAGGCACAACTCGCGCAGGCCATCGATGCCCTCCCGGTATACAAGTCGAATGAGCCGGGCCAGCTCGACCGGGCCGGGGTGAAGTACACCATCTTCGATCCGGCCAAGATGGATGTCGCCGGTTCGTTCGGGCTGATCTACACGTCGGCAAAGTTCGCCGCCGATCACCCGACGGCCGTCGCTGACTTCAGCCGCGCCGCGTTGAAGGGCATGGAGGACGCGATCGCTGATCCAGCGGGCGCGGTCAAGATCGCGCTCAAGTTGATCGACGCGGCCGGCAACGCCAACTTCCTCACTCAGCAGGGCGAGACGTACCGCTTGACCCAGGAGATCGGCATCGTAAAGGCCAGCACGCCTGCCGGCGAGCCGGTCGGTCTGATCGATGCGGCGGTGTTCGACAACGAATACAAGACCTACGTCGAAGCCGGGGTGTGGCCAAAGGGTGCACCGACCGACGGCAAGTATTACGACGCAGCGTTGGCCAAGTCGCTGTACGGCAAGGACGGCAAGGTCATCTGGCCAACCGGCTGAACTGGTCGGAGACCAAAGACCATGATGCGGGCACAGGTCCAACGAAGCTTTGGTGGCGAACAGGCGTTCACATTCGAAGAGGTCGCCGAACCAGTGCCTGCATCAGGTGAGGTGGTCGTGGCGGTGAGGGCGTGCGCTCTCAACCGCCTCGACCTCCTGCAGCGGGAGGCCCCGC